>JAEWIG010000158.1 GCA_023387295.1 Bacillota bacterium
CTCTTGTAGTTTCTTTATTATTTCCTCCGCTACACTCTCTGGGATACCAATTTCTTTAAACTCTTCAAGAGTCGCTTCTTTCATTTTCTTTACGGAACCGAAAGACTTTAATAATTGCTTTCTTCGCTTTTCACCAATTCCCGGAATATCATCTAGTATTGATTGAAATGCATTTTTCCCTCGTAGCTGCCGGTGAAAAGTAATCGCAAATCGATGGACTTCATCTTGAATTCTTTGCAATAAATAAAATTCTTGGCTGTTACGAGCAAGTGGAATAATTTCCAAAGGATTTCCATATAGCAGCTGTGATGTTCGGTGCTTTTCATCCTTAACGAGTCCAGCAATGGGGATATCAAGACTTAACTCATTTTCAAGCACATCACGAACAGCCTCGACATGCCCCTTTCCTCCATCAATTAGGATAAAATCCGCAAGAGGCAGCCCTTCTTTAAGAACTCTTGTGTACCGTCTTCTAACAACCTCCCTCATGGATTCGTAATCATCAGGTCCTTGAACTGATTTTATTTTATATTTACGATAATCTTTTTTCTCTGCTTTTCCATCAATAAATACAACCATAGCAGATACTGGATTCGTCCCTTGAATGTTTGAATTATCAAAAGCCTCGATCCGATGTGGTGTATAAATACCAAGCTGTTTTCCTAAATTTTCAACAGCCTTGATCGTTCGATCCTCATCCCGTTCAATGAGCGAAAACTTTTCTTGTAGAGCAATTTTTGCATTTTTGCATGCAAGTTTTACGATATCTTTTTTCTGTCCACGTTGTGGCTTCAACACTTTAACTCCAAGTAGCTCCTCAGCCATCTCTGCACTTACCTCATTAGGCACTAATATTTCACGGGGCTTAAAGTGATTCGTCTTTGTATAAAATTGACCGAGAAACGTTAACATTTCCTCGTCAGGCTCATTATAAATTGGAAAAATCGATACATCCCTTTCAATGAGTTTCCCCTGTCTAATAAAGAATACTTGTACACACATCCAGCCCTTATCAAAAGCAAAGCCAAATACATCTCGATCTGTAAAATCGGTCGTTGTGATTTTCTGCTTTTCCATCGTCGCTTCAATATGAGCTATTTTATCGCGATATTCTTTCGCACGTTCGAAATCAAGCTCTTCCGCAGCAGCTGTCATTTTTTCAACTAGCTCTTTTTTTATTTCTTTGTAACCTCCATTAAGGAATTGAACAATTTCTTCAATATTTTTCTTATACTCTTCCTCGCTCACTTCTTTAATACACGGACCTAAACATTGTCCTAAATGATAATAAAGACAGACACGGTCTGGCAAGTTTGTACATTTTCTTAATGGATACATTCGGTCAAGTAATTTTTTTGTTTCATTCGCTGCTTGAACATTTGGATATGGTCCGAAATATTTGCCTTTATCCTTCTTAACTTTTCTCGTTGTAATTAATCGCGGATGTTTTTCCGATGTTATTTTGATAAACGGATAGCTTTTATCATCCTTAAGCATGACATTATATTTTGGATCATGCTTTTTGATTAAATTCATTTCAAGAATCAATGCCTCCATATTAGAGGAGGTGACAATATATTCGAAGTCTTCAATTTCGTTCACAAGTCTTAATGTTTTTCCATCATGTGAGCCTGTAAAATAAGACCGAACTCGGTTCTTTAAAATCTTTGCTTTACCAACATAAATAATCGTGCCTTGCCTATCTTTCATTAAATAGCAGCCCGGTTGGTCTGGCAAAAGGAGAAGCTTATTCTTTATCGTATCATTCACGAGCAAATCACCCCCATACAGTTCTGTCTAGCTATAGTAGCGAATGTCTCCGCTTTTCTTTGTCTAGCTGCAGCGCCTACCCCCTCGAGGTCACAAGCCATTCTGACAAGATGACTAAAGTGCAGTCTTCTCATCAGCCTGTCTTAATCTTGTCGCTCCTGGGCGAGCCGCCTCCGCTTTTCTATAGATCATACAAAAATCCTCGGCTTAAATAAAGCCGAGGATTTTAAAATGGAGAAAAAATTATTCATTAAATATGTTTTGATAGTAAGTCTTTAAGGGCTTCTTTAGGTTGGAAGCCAACTGTTTTGTCTACTACTTCACCATTCTTTAATACAAGTAAAGTAGGAATGCTCATTACTCCAAACTTGCCTGCTGTTTCTTGGTTTTCATCTACATCAATTTTTACAATTTTAACTTTATCGCCAATTTCAGTGTCTAATTCTTCTAAAACTGGTCCGATCATTTTACAAGGTCCGCACCAAGGTGCCCAAAAATCTACAAGAACGACTCCAGTTTCAGTTTCAGTAGCAAAAGTTTGATCTGTAGCATGCGTAATTGCCATAGTATATACCTCCTAAAATTCCATAAATTTATAACGACAGTATACCATCGTTTATGTATTGTTGCTAATAATTTGTTTCATTCGTAATTTTTCCCCATAGAGCTTACAACTATTCTAAATGACAAACTTTGCGAAGACAAACAAAATGTTTTAAATAGGCTTTTTCGCATATATCATTGTTTCCACATTAAAAACTTTGCCCGTTGATTTCCGCTACGGACACTTGCTTTCCGCGGGGAGTGACGTGAGCCTCCTCGGCGCTAGCGCCTGTGGGGTCTCACGCTTCCCTCCATTCCCGCAGGAGTCAAGTGTCCTCCGCTCCAATCAACTCAGATAATTAAAGAAAAATTGTACTAAAACCAACATACTTTACGAAAGAATCCTTTAAATAAAAACGAGTGGCAAAGAGCAGCCACTCGTTTTTCCCTTAAGCATTTACTAGTAGTTTTCTAAATTCTTCTGTTAGTAATGGTACAACTTCAAATAAGTCGCCTACAATTCCATAATCAGCTACATTAAAGATGTTTGCTTCAGGATCTTTATTAATCGCGACAATCACTTTGGAGTTAGACATTCCCGCTAAATGTTGAATGGCGCCTGAAATTCCACATGCGATATATAGATCAGGTGTAACAACTTTTCCAGTTTGACCAATTTGTAGTGAGTAATCGCAATAATCCGCATCACAAGCACCACGAGAAGCACCTACTGCACCATTTAAAACTTTCGCAAGTTCTTTTAAAGGCTCAAAGCCCTCTTCACTTTTAACACCACGCCCACCAGCAATAACGACCTTCGCTTCAGAAAGGTCAACACCTTCACTTGCTTTGCGAACAATCTCTTTAATAATTGTCCGCAAATCTTTAATCGCAACAGATATAGTAGAAACCTCACCTGATCTTGATTCTTCTTTTTCTAATGGAGTAATGTTATTAGGACGAATCGTGGCAAAGATTAACCCATCGGTTACAATTTTCTTTTCAAATGCTTTACCTGAATAAATCGGCCTAGTGAAAACTAGATTTCCACCAGCTTCTTCAAGACTCGTAACATCTGAAACTAAACCAGACTCTAGCTTTGCAGCAATTTTCGGTGCCAGATCCTTCCCCAGAGCCGTGTGACCAAAAATTAGTCCCTCTGGTTTTTCAGCATCAATAACAGCCATTATTGCCTGAGAATATCCATCAGTCGTATATTGCTTAAGTTTTTCATCTTCCACCTTAACAACTCGGTCCGCTCCGTACTGAATTAGTTCTTTTCCTAAATCATTAACGGAATCTCCCAACAATACACCGACAACTTCACCACCATTTGCTGCGATTTTCGCAGCTGCTATCGCTTCAAAAGATACGTTTCGTAATGAACCGTCACGAATTTCACCTAACACTAATACTTTTTTAGCCATTTTGGTTTACCTCCCGCATTATGATTACTAAATCCTGACTCTGGCCTTCTCATTATTAATTAGATTACTTTTGCTTCTGTATGAAGGAGATGGACTAATTCTTTCACTCGGTCTGCTAGCTCACCTTCGAGAATTTTCCCTGCTTCTTTTTTCGGCGGAAGATAAATTTCAATCGTTTTTGTTTTCGCTTCAACATCATCTTCTTCAAGGTCTAAATCATCCAACTCAAGTTCTTCAAGCGGCTTCTTCTTCGCCTTCATAATTCCAGGTAATGATGGATAACGAGGTTCGTTCAAGCCTTGCTGTGCAGTAACTAAAAGTGGTAAAGTTGCTTCAATTACTTCTGAATCTCCTTCCACATCTCGAACAACAGTTACATTGCTACCATCAATATCTAGTTTTGTAATGGTCGTCACATAAGGAATATTTAATAATTCTGCAACACGTGGTCCTACTTGCCCTGAGCCACCGTCAATGGCAACGTTTCCAGCAATAATTAAATCTGCATCCTTATCTTTCAAAAATTCTGCTAGTATTTTTGATGTTGTAAATTGGTCGCCGTTTTCTATATCATCTTCTGTATTAATGAGGACAGCTTTATCTGCTCCCATTGCAAGTGCTGTTCGAAGCTGTTTCTCTGCTTCCTCATTTCCAACAGAAATAACAGTTATTTCACCACCATGTGCATCACGAACTTGAATCGCTTCTTCCACTGCATACTCATCGTAAGGATTGATAATAAATTCTGCACCGTCTTCGTTAATTTTCCCACCTGAAATGGTGATTTTCTCTTCAGTATCAAAGGTTCTTTTCAATAAAACAAAAATGTTCATGATTTCCCTCCTAATATTAAAAGCTTCAACGCCTCGCTCAGCCCCGACAAGCATAAGACGAGCCGGCAGGAAGGTTGCTCTTTAACCTTCTTGACGGATTGGCTTATGACCTCGAGGGGCTAGGCGTTGAAGCTAGATAGAGTAAAAGCTGAAGTGCGCCTAGCGACCAATAAACTTAGGCTCTCTTTTTTCAATAAATGCAGTGATCCCTTCCTTACCATCTTCTGAAACAAATACTTCTCCGAAAAGCTCTGCTTCTTTTTTCACACCTTCATAGAACTCTTCCGATTTTGCATAGTTTAATAGTTTAATAGCAGATTTTAGTGAAACAGGACTTTTCTTCGCGATTTTCCTTGCCATTTCATAAGCTTTATCTAAAAGCTCAGCTTCTGGATAAGCATGATTGGCTAGTCCATATTGGGCTGCTTCAAGTCCTGTTAGCGGTTCGCTCGTAAAGAGCAGTTCAGCTGCTTTGGCGGTCCCTACAAAACGTGAAAGTCGTTGAGTACCAGCAAACCCTGGAATCAACCCTAACTGTAGCTCAGGTAACCCAAGCTTTGCATTTTCTGAAACTAATCTAATATGACAACCCATAGCAAGCTCTAAGCCTCCACCTAATGCTGCTCCGTGAATTGCAGCGATGATAGGCTTTGGAAATGTCTCCATTCTCTCAAATAAGTTTTGACCATATGTTGCTAGATTAGAAAATTCGCTTCCTGAATCAATCATTGTAAATTCTTTAATATCAGCTCCAGCTGAAAAAAAGCGGCCTTCACCATGAATCAAAATGACTCTAATTTCTTCATTTCCCTCAATCTCATCCAGAATTGCAGATAACTCCTTTAATACCCCTGAGGAAAGTGCATTTGCTGGTGGCCTATTGACTGTAATTGTTGCAACCATTTCATTAAAGGACCAATTTAAAAACTCCAAATTCCATCCTCCTTATTAGCTATAAGACTATTCGTGTGACGAACACCCATTTAGAAGCAATTGATGAACAGGATGAGCCAAAGCAACTAAATCATATTTTTGCTCATTCATTACCCATGATGTTACCGTTTCATCCATTGTGCCAAAGATCATTTGTCTTGCTAATCGAATATCAAGAGTTGATGAAAATTCCCCACTTTCAATTCCTTCAATTAAAATTTGATCAACAACAGATAGATAGCCTTTCAGAACATCATTAATTTTATGTCGAAGCTCCTTGTTCGATTGTCTAAGTTCTAACTGCGTTACAATGGCTAGATGTCTGTCTTCCGATAGCATGCTAAAATGTGTTTCCACCATCATTAATAGTTTCTCTGCAGCTGTTTTTTTCCCTGCAATTTTTTCCTGAATTATTTCAACAAAACTACCCATTTTTTCTTGAAAGAGAGAGATGAGTATGTCTTCTTTGTTTTTGAAATATAAGTAAATCGTGCCATCTGCCACACCAGCTTGTTTCGCAATTTTCGCTACTTGAGCTTGATGGTAGCCATTTTCAGCTATAGCAATAACAGCAGCATCAATAATTTGGCGATATTTAGGTCTGTTTTTTTTCAAACCATTCCCCCCTCTCAAGAATATTTCAAAACACAAAAATGAAAATGAACAATATCCTATTCATTTTCATCCTTGAGTAATGAATGAATCATCATTCATATTTTTATAATAGTGGCACAATTCTTTTCTGTCAAGAAAATACAGCACACATTTGTATGAATTTAATAACATTATGCCATTATTCCTTACATACGGACAAGCCTGATTTTTCAAAAAAGAAAGAGCCGAGCTTGATCGGTCTTCACATTACGCATGTTTTTCTAGATCTTCATTCATTTTCTTTTTCTCTTCATCCACAAGGACTCTACGTAAAATTTTCCCTACGGCTGTTTTAGGAAGTTCCTCTCTAATTTCATATACCCTCGGAACTTTATAAGCAGCTAAGTGTTTTCTTGAAAATTCATCTAATTCTTTCTCTGTTACGTTTGCCCCTTCTTTTAAAACGATATAAGCCTTAACTGTTTCACCTCGATAAGGATCTGGTATTCCAGCTGCTACTACCTCCTGTATTGCAGGATGTTCATAGAGTACTTCTTCAATTTCGCGAGGATAAATATTAAATCCACCAGCGATAATCATATCTTTCTTCCGATCGACAACATAGAAATAGCCATCTTCATCCATATATCCAAGATCACCAGTCAACAGCCATCCATCCTTAATCGTTTCAGCTGTATCCTCTGGACGATTCCAATAGCCCTTCATTATTTGTGGCCCTTTTACAACGATTTCTCCAACCTCACCTGGTGGCAGTGGCTCTCCGGTTTGCATGGAGAATATGGCGGCATCCGTATCAGGCCATGGAAGACCAATACTTCCTTTTACTCGTGGACGATCCCAGAGGAAATTCGCATGCGTTACGGGAGAAGACTCAGTTAAGCCATATCCCTCAACTAATTTTCCACCAGTTACCTCTTCAAACCTTTGTTGAACTTCTACTGGAAGAGCTGCCGATCCACTAATACAAGAATCAATGGAAGATAAATCATATTTCTTTAAATCAGGATGATTAAGTAAACCAATATAAATAGTTGGCGCTCCAGGGAACAAGGTCGGTCTTTGTTTTTGAATCGTTTTCAATGTTGTTTCCACATCAAATTTAGGTAGTAACACCATTTTGTTTCCTTGCATAACGGATAAAATGAGTACTGTTGTCATTCCATACACGTGGAAAAATGGCAAAATCCCTAAAACAATCTCTTGACCAGGCTTTGATTTGTACAGCCATGCTCCGCACATTGTCGCATTCGCTACAAGATTGCGATGTGTCAGCATGACTCCCTTTGGAAAGCCTGTTGTTCCACCGGTATATTGAAGTAAGGCCAAATCTTCATCGAAATTAAAATCAGATTCCTTTACTTTTCTCATTGGCTGCTTCAATATTTCTGTAAGTAAATGGTTATTGCCTTCATGTTTCACATTCACGACAATTCCATATTGCTTCTTCTGAATAAATGGGTAAACTAAGTTTTTGGGAAATGGAAGGAAATCCTTAATAGCGGTGACTATCACATGCTGTAATTCTGTCTGAGGCATTACTTTCGTTACCCTTGGATAAAGAATATCCATTACAATTATCACTTTTACTCCGGAATCCTTCATCTGATATTCAAGCTCCCGCTCCATATAGAGAGGGTTTGTCTGAACGACAATACCACCTGCAAATAAAATTCCGTAATAGCTAATGACGGACTGCGGAATATTAGGAAGCATAATGGCCACTCTATCGTTCTTTTCTATCCCAATTTCCTGCAAATATCCAGCAAGCTTCATGGCAGAATCATAAACTTCTTTGTACGTTAATTCTTTGCCCATAAAATGAATAGCAACTTTCTGGGGAGTCTCTTCCGCTACTTTTTTTAAATAATCTTGAACCGGGTGACTATCTTAATTCAAGGTTGAGGGGATTTCATCTGGATACTTTTCAAGCCACGGTTTTTCTTTTAACAAAGCGTTCCCTCCTTTTTGTTAAAAATTTTCAGAACATTAATAATTGTTCATTTTAATTATAATATATTGAACATTTTATGACAATTAGAATAGTACATTAAAAGTTATCAACAAGTTGCTATTCTATAATTTCCTATACGATCAAAAAAATCGCCCCATATAGGACGATTTCCTTCTTCTTATTTCGTAGTAATCTATGAAACCCATAAAGTTAAAATCATGCGATAAATATTAAATATATAGCCCCAATCACAATGAAAACTCCACATAAAGCAAATAGTATTTTCGCTAATTTTTCCACTTATTCAATCGCTCCTTAAGATAATCCAGCTCCAATAATATAAGAGAGGCCGATAGATATTACCATTGAAATGAAGCCGACCGCTTTATTGTTCTTTTCAATTTCCTCATCAATATTAAATTTTGGTGTAAGAAATTCAAAGATAAAGTATGCAATAAGCAGAAGAATGAAGCCAAATACTCCCCAGCTTATCATTGTTAATAAATTATCATTATGCATGATGGAATGTCTAAATATATTGGCAATCCCAAAGATTTTCCCACCGGTAGCCATTGCAACCGCAACGTTTCCTTTTTTAATTTCTTCCCAGTTCCGATATTTCGTCACTAGTTCAAAAACAGCAAGAAAGACAACCATACAAAGAATAACTACGCTGAAATAGCCTGCCGTTACTACAAATTCATTTTCCCAAAATGAATTCATCTTTCCCCACCACCTTTTCATTCACCTATAAATCAAAATTCGACAATTGTAACACCAATTCCACCTTCACCAGCTTCGCCGAAACGGATCTTTTTCACGGAACGATGATTGCGTAAGTATTCTTGTACTCCTTGTCTTAAAGCCCCTGTCCCTTTTCCATGAATAATGGAGACACGAGGATAAGCTGCCAGTAGTGCATCGTCAATATACTTTTCGACTCGGAGTAATGCATCTTCATAGCGCTCACCTCTAAGGTCTAACTCAAGGTTAACATGAAAATCCTTTCCTTTTACTGTTGATATTGATTTTGTTTCAACAGGTTTAGGACTTTTTAAATACTCTAAATCCTTTTCAGCAACCTTCATCTTTAAAATACCGATTTGTACGATCCATTCATTATTTGATGTTTTTTCGAGTAACTGACCCTTTTGACCAAATGTTAATACTTTAACTTCATCACCTTGTTTCAGTACGCGCTTTTCTTTTTTCGGACTAGCTTTTTTCGTTTTGGTAATCTTTGGTGCCGCCTCATCCAAGCGCCTCTTTGCCTCAATCAATTCATGCTCTTTTATTTCCGCAGCCTTCTCGATTTGCATTTTTCTTAAATCACGAATGATTTCTTCCGCTTCGGCTTTTGCTTTTTCAATTATTGCTGCCGCTTTTTCAGCTGCTTTTTCCTCTAAAGCATCTTTTTTCTCATAATATTCGATCATTTGGTTTTGTAAATCTTTATGCAGCATTTCTGCACTCTTTAAATAATCATTAGCTTCTTCAAGCTCTGTTTCAGCTTGTCTCTTACTTTCTTCTAATGAAGCAATCATGTTTTCAACTTGGTTGCTGTCAGCACTAATATAAGTACGCGCAGTTGCAATGACACTTTCATTTAAACCAAGACGTTTCGAAATTTCAAAGGCATTACTCCGTCCTGGTACACCAATAAGTAGCTTATAAGTCGGGCTCAATGTTTCGATATCAAATTCGACACTCGCGTTTATGACCCCTTCTCGATTATAGCCATAAGCCTTTAATTCTGGGTAATGTGTAGTCGCGATAACTCTTGCGCCTCGTTTATACACTTCATCAAGGATCGAAATGGCGAGCGCTGCACCTTCTTGCGGGTCTGTGCCAGCACCTAATTCATCGAAAAGCACAAGACTATTGAAATCAACCTTATTTAGGATGTCGACAATGTTCACCATATGAGAAGAAAATGTACTTAAGCTCTGCTCAATTGATTGTTCATCACCAATATCAGCATAAACGGCATCGAAAACAGCAACCTCCGATCCATCTAAGGCAGGAATTTGTAATCCAGCCTGTGCCATCAATGTGCATAGACCAACTGTTTTTAAGGCTACTGTTTTTCCTCCCGTATTTGGTCCTGTAATGACAATTGTTGTATAATCCTTCCCTAAAGAAACATCATTTGCTACAACAACATCAGCTGGAATGAGAGGATGACGTGCTTTAAATAAAGCAATTCTACCTTCATGATTAACTTTAGGCTTTGATGCTTTTATTTGCTTACTATAGCGAGCCTTCGCAAACATAAAATCAATTTCTGTCAATACGTCTACAATGATTAAGAGTGCTTCTCTCTCTTCAGCAACTTTAGCTGTCAGTTCAAGCAATATTCTTTCAATTTCTTGTTGTTCTTTTAGTCGAATATCCTGAAGTTCATTATTTAGTTGAACAATGGATTGTGGCTCGATAAATAATGTTTGACCTGAAGAGCTCTGGTCATGAATTATTCCGCCATAATGTCCTTTATATTCCTGCTTAACTGGAATAACAAATCGATCATTCCGAATGGTAATAATGGCATCAGAAAGCATTTTTTGTGCGTTTGATGAACGGATCATGCTTTCGAGGCGTTCTCTCACACGAGCTTCCTTCGTTCGAAGCTGATTGCGTAATGAGCGTAATGCATCACTTGCACTATCTAACACTTCACCATTATCATCGATAGCATTTCTAATCACTGTTTCTAAATCAGCTAAAACAATTATACGCTCTGAGTAGTCTAATAAAATGGGAAGATGGCTTTCTTCCTCATTAAATTCTTCAATAAACCTTTTGATTTGTCTGCTTGCATGAATAGTGTTTGATACTTGATTAAGCTCGTGTGGACTTAACATTCCACCAATTTCTGCCCTTTTAACATGAGGACGAATATCAAAAATTCCTCCGAGTGGAACATTTCCTTTTATTCGTAGAACTTTCGCTGCTTCATCCGTTTCCTCTTGCCAGCGCACAACTTCATTAAAGTCGGTAGACGGTAGCAAATCTTCTGCTTTTCTCTTTCCTAATGAAGAAGAAACATGTTCAAGTAACTGTTCCTTCACTTTATTAAATTCAAGCACCTTATATATCCGTTCCTGCATGAGGATGTAACCTCCTTTACAAATTGCGTTATTTTTTTAAAAATTCTAGAAGTCCATCTATGTTCATCGCATTTAAGACCGTATCTTTCTTAATCCATCCTTTTCTAGCAGTTGATACTCCGATCGACATATGATCTAGTGTAGCAATTTTATGTGCATCCGTGTTAATTACAACTTTCACACCTGCTTCTTGGGCACGTTGTATTTCATGAGCCGATAGGTCCAGTCGATTTGGATTTGCATTCAGCTCAAGAGCCGTGTTCGTTTCTTTAGCTAGTTCAATGAGTAAATCCATATCCACTTCATACCCTACACGGCGTCCAATTAGTCGTCCTGTTGGATGTGCAATAATATCGACATGATGATTTTGCAATGCATTCTTTAATCTTTCCATTATTTTTTCTTTCGGTTGAGAAAAAGCTAAATGGATTGATGCGATGACAATATCCATTTCTGCAAGTACGTCGTCATCATAGTCAAGGCTTCCATCAGGAAGAATATCCATTTCGACACCCGCTAGAATCGTAATATCCTCAAACTTGTCATTTAAACGCTCTATTTCTTGTCTTTGTTGTCTTAACCGTTCTGGTGTAAGTCCGTTTGCTACCTTTAAATATTGAGAGTGATCAGTAATGGCAATATATGTATAGCCTTTTTCGCGAGCTGCTTCCACCATTTCCTCTATCGAATGAGCACCGTCACTCCATGTTGTATGCATGTGTAAATCACCTTTAATATCTTCAAGAGCGATTAAATTAGCATCATTCGTATATGCTTCCACTTCAGACCCGTCTTCTCTAACTTCAGGAGGAATATGCGGAAGATCGAAATAAGCATAAAAATCCTTCTCCGTTGAAAAAGTGATGATGTCACCGGTTTCCAAGTTTTCTACACCGTACTCACTTATTTTTTCACCACGCTCTTTAGCTAGCTGGCGCATTCTAACATTATGCTCTTTAGATCCTGTAAAATGATGAAGGGTTGTCGCATATTCTTTTGGCTTCACAAGACGAAAATCAACGGAAACATCATATTGTTGTTCTAGTACGAGAGAAACCTTAGTATCTCCAGCAGCAACAATTTCTTTTATATCATTCATTTTCAGTAATTGTTCCCTAACAGCCGCTGGCTTTTCGGTAGCGATAATGAAATCAAGATCCTTTATTGTCTCCCGAACTCTTCGTAAACTACCTGCCCGTGAAAATTTATTAATTTCTTGTATTTCTGCTAACGCTCCTTCTATGTTTTTAGCAATGGGGAGCATATAAGCTATCGGAAGACGCTCTGGTCTTGCATCAGCATTTTCAAGTGCAGCAAGAATTTTCTCCTCTGTTTTTTGGCCAAATCCAGCAAGAGCTTGCACCCTCTTTGCGCGACAAGCTTCTTCTAAATCCTTTGCACTTTCTACACCAAGCTCTTTGTACAGTTTTGCAATCTTTTTTCCGCCAAGTCCTGGTAGTTGCAGAAGAGGAATTAAACCAGCTGGTACTTCAGCCTTCAGCTCATCTAAAACAGTCGAGCTACCATCTTTTATATATTCTTCAATGACAGCAGACGTCCCCTTCCCGATTCCAGGAAGCTTCGTGAAATCTGAGATATCCCCTAAGCTTGCATCCGTTGTTTCAAGCGCAGCAGCAGCTTTACGATAGGCTGCAATTTTGAACGAATTTTCTCCTTTTAACTCCATATAAATGCCGATTGTCTCCAATAGCCGAACAACATCCTTCTTATCCACACCCATCGGTTGCACCGCCTAACAAAACAATGTTTTTGAAAATATTGTTGGTATTCGCAATTAAAACATACCTATTTCTTAAAAAGAAAACTTCTCCGTATTTAGAGAAGTTATGAGCCCATATAATCAAACCACATCTCTTTAATTTGCTCTGAAAAAATCGGAGTATGCTTAATAATACCTTTTGCCAAACTCGAATCATTTATTAAAGCTTGGAGAGAATCTATTGGCACAAGTGCAGCTATGTATAATAGAATAAAAACAATTAGATAGATTTCAATAAAGCCTAATAAACCACCAGCCCAAACATTTAACTGTTTTAGGATTGGGATGTTCGCAACAAAATCAAGCATACTTCCTATAATTTGAAGAATAATTTTTACAGCAAAAAAAATCACGACAAAGGCGATGGCGCGATAGTAGGCATCTTCAAGATTAGCATTATCAAAAAGCATTTGAATGGTTGTACCACTCCCAAAGCTTGGATAAGGAACCCAGAGGGTAAGCTTTGGAGCAAGCTTTTCATAATTCAAATAAGCGATAATGAATGCAACTATAAAGCCAGTTAGATGAATTAATTGGAGAATAAAACCTCTTTTCAATCCAATAAAAAAACCTATAATCAAAATGATAAATAGTGCGAGATCTAGCATGACTTATTCAGTCCTTTACTCTTTTTAATTCGGTTTCAAGCCGCTCAAGCTCTTCTAAAGCCTTGAGATAATCATTCATAGCATTCACAGCTGTTAAAACGGCTAATTTACTACTATCGAGATACGGATTCTTGGAGCTGATTTCGCGCATTTTTTCATCAACCATTGAGGCAACAAGACGAATATGGCTTTGGCTTTCAGTGCCAATTATGATATATTGCTGCCCATATATATCAACACTTGTGCGTTTTTTTTGAGAATTTGTCAACATCCATGCCCCCGTTCTTCAGGAATCCTATTCAATATCATAACACGAACATAAAAACGTGGGAAGTGTAAAGAAAAGCGGAATGCGCCTGCTTATCGGCGACAAGCATAAGACGAGCCGGCATGAAGGTTGTACTTTAACCTTATTGACGGATTGATTTATGACCTCGAGCCGATGGCGCATGGAGCTAGACAAAGAAAAGCGGAGGCTGCTTACCATTGATTTAAATTTAATACTTTTTAAGGAGTAGATTTAGATGAGCAATGTAGTACTTATTAAGAGCTTAGTGGAAATAGAAAACATGAAAACATATTATAAAGCCTATCTATCTGAAAAAATTCCCCCAGGTGCTGTTTTTTCAGCGAGAACACCAACATGCCAGGTTACTGCCTATAAATCTGGGAAAATCCTGTTCCAAGGAAGCGGCTGTCAAACAGAAGCAGGAAAATGGGGAGTAAATGAAGCTTCTGCTAATTTGGGTAAAACGAATAAAAGCGAAAAAGGACAATTCCATCTCCCTACGAATATTAGTTCCCTCTCCGTTATCGGCTCGGATGAAGTAGGAACTGGTGATTACTTCGGTCCGATTACTGTTGTTGCCGCCTATGTAGCAAAAGACCAAATTCCTTTATTAAAAGAGCTAGGTGTCCAAGACTCAAAAAACTTAAATGATGAGAAAATCATCCAGATCGCGAAGCAGATAAAAGATATCATTCCATACAGCCTATTAACCTTACATAACGAAAAATACAATAAGCTACAAAAATCAGGAATGTCTCAAGGAAAAATAAAAGCACTGCTCCATAATAAAGCAATTGGTCATGTTTTAAATAAAATAAAGCCCGAATCACCCGAAGCAATATTAATCGATGAATTTACAAAAAGAGAAACATATTACCAACATATAAAAAACGAAACGCTCATTCATCGTGACAAAGTTTTCTTTAGTACGAAAGCAGAGGGCATTCACCTAGCTGTCGCAGCAGCATCCATTCTTGCTCGTTATGCCTTCGTACAGTATTTTGATCATTTAAGCAAGGAAGCAGGATTCACCATAACAAAGGGAGCAGGTCCTAAGGTCGATGAAAACGCCGCAAGGCTCATTCATGAAAAGGGAATTGAAGTGTTGCCCCACTTTGTTAAGCTACATTTTGCCAACACAGAAAAAGCAAAAAAAATTCATTTGAAAAAATATAAAAAATAAGAGGCTGACCGATAAGTGCCTGGCTCTCTTCTTACAACACTATATATATAGATGCTTTTTCCCTAATTCTCATCTATATACCCTTTCGGAGGTGCCAGGCTCTTCGTTTTCGGGCAGCCCCTTATTTATCAAGAAAATATCGTTGCCTTTCCTTTGCAGGATAAAAGACAATGGAAGGCTCTGTTAACCGAATGTCTGGAAATCCTTGCACCGTACGTACCACTTCTTTGCTAAAAAAAACGTCTAGGTCTTTTAATTGTAAAGCTCCCGTCGAGCAAGCCTCTATACAAGCTGGAAGTAAACCTTTGTCTTGACGAGGGTAACACATCTGACATTTGCTTACCTTATGTAGCTCGGGGTCATATTGTGGAGCACCAAAAGGACATGCTGAAATACATATGCCGCATCCCGAACAAAGGTCGGAATTTATTAAGACGATACCATCTGGCCTTTTTGTAAAAGCGTTTTCTGGACAAACTCGAAAGCACTCTGGACTGCTACAATGATTACACGAAATAGATAAAGATGTATCATCTGTTAATGTAGAAACTCTCCGCCATTTTACAGCACTTGCTGTCTGATTTTCATTTCTACAAGCAATTTCACATGATTTACAACCGATGCAAAGGTCAACATCAAAAACAAATCCCATTTGTTTAACCATTTCGGTCACACCATTTCCTAATATTTACATTACTATCATAAAAATGAGTACTTGATTTCCCCATTTTTGTTTTTTCATTATGAACAATTAATTGATTAATTGGATTTTTCCCCACCTGATTTACGAGAATGACTCTTTTCGGAAGATATCCATTTATCTTCGCTGTAGCAATAATTTCTCCATTTTGATTGTAAACCTCAACCTTTTCTCCTTCAGATATCATTTGTTTAGAAGCAGCATATTCTGACATCTCTACAATCGCTTCATCCTTTTCTGATGAAAGCCAAGGAAGGGTATCATACTGGGAATGAATTCTTAACAATGATTGTGGTGTTATCAACTTAAACGGAAATTGACTATCTACATCTGTTTCTGTTTTGGTAACAGCAAGGCCTACATCGATGTCCTCAGGAAATGAAAATAGCCTTTTCTCTAAGTCGATTTTGTCAAAAGCTTCACTTCTTAAATGTGGCCTGCTTAGGAGATCTTCATAGCTATTTATACCGTATAGCTTCTTCACTTCGGGTGTTAATTCTTTTTCTATCCAATCAATAGGCTCTAACTCATTAGGAAAATCCGAAAAGCCTGGTGAGCGCTCATTTAATTTTTTCGTTAATTCACGGGCAATTTGCAAATCACTTTTCGCCTCATAATATGAAGGAATGGCCTTTTCGTTAAATGACAGCCAGTAATGCCAATAGCTAATATTTAAATCTGTTTCTTCAAAATGGGTAGTTGCAGGAAGAACAATATCTGATAATTCTGCCGTCTTCGTCATAAATAAATCTACCGTCACAATTAATTCAAGCTGTTTAAAAAGCTGTTCCCATCCTTTAATATCATGATCCTGTGAAAGCGGATTTCTTGAAGCAAGCCATAATAGTTTTAATGGTGGATTCGATAATTTCATTGCCTGCTCTGCAAATCTATTAATATCAATTTCTCTAGCTGATGTAATCTCCGAATGAGTTGGTCCTTCAAAATGCAATAAATTTAAAGGAAAATCTTCTATACTACCATGAGCATAATACAATCCACCTTTATCTTTTTGAAGCGTTCCTGCTAAAGCGGCTAATGCGTGAATGGATCTAATATTATTACCGCCATTTTTATTACGCTGAATCCCAAAACCTATCCATGTCGCACAAGGTTTAGTGCTTACATACAAGCGAGCCAGTTCATTCATGACTTCTAATGAAACCCCTGTTTCTCGACAAACATCATCGATATCTACCTGCGTATTCACAAATTGATGGAATTCTTTCCAATTCGTCGTTTCGTTTTCAACAAATTCTTGATCATAGGAAGATGATTCGATGAGTAGCTTTGCCACTCCTAATGCAAGTAAGCCGTCCGTCCCTGGGTTAATTTGAATAAATATATCCGCTTTCTTGGCTGTTTGGGTAAAAATGGGGTCAATTACTACAACCTTTGCTCCTTTTTTCCTCGCCTGAAAAATAAACTTCATTTGATGAACATTTGTAACAGCTGGATTGGCTCCCCAAATGACAATTAAATTTGCTTCAGCCATTTTTTCAGGCATTAAACTAACAGATTGTCCAAAAGATTTTTTTACTGCTAGTTCACCAGTCATTAAACAAGGGTTTCCAACTGGTTTTGTATGTGGCCCGATACTATTAAACATCCCTTCAACAGCATAATGAAGGAGTCCTAGATTTCCAGAAAATTTATTATAGCCACAGGCTAGATTAGAGCCATACCTATCATTTAATTCGACCATTTTATCAGCAATAATCGAGTAAGCCTCATCCCAAGTAATTCTCTTCCAGTTCCCTGAACCTCTTGGTGACTGGATAATCGGATATTTGATGCGATAAGGATTATAAATATATTGAGTGTAAGCATATCCTTTCGCACATAAACGTCCTTGATTATACCCATTGCTCGGGTCACCAGAGACTTTAATGACTTTCCCATCTTCAACATAAGACAGCATGCTACAAGTGGCAAAACAATTTCGAGGACAGGTATTCCGATAGACTTCCATCTTTAACACCTTCATTTTTATGTCTTATTACAGCTAGCTAAAACTTTCTAAGCTGCTTTATCTTAAAAGCAGCAGTTATATTTAATTTAACATTCATATCATCTAGTTTTTTATTAAGAATTTCTTCGATTTTTTTAAAACGATAACGCAATGTATTACGATGTAGAAACATATCATCAGCAGTTTTGGTTAAATCATATTGATTAGTAGAAAAAACTTCAAGTGTATGCATAAGGTCACCATCGTGTAAGCGGTCATACTCTTCAATTCCGCCTAATATATGATGATAAAATTCTTTCAATTCTTGTAGATCATGCTTATATAATATTCTTTCAATACCTAAATCATGGAAGTATGGAGTTGGAATATTTAATAATTGTCCAAGCTCGTGAGCAACTTTCGATTCTTGATAACTACGATAAAGTTTTTCCGGGCTCATACATTCTCTTCCAACGCCAGTAGTAATTCTTTCTGATATATGAGCTTTCTCTACAGTATTCATAATAAGTGAAACAAAAGTTGTAACTTCTTCTCGAATTTTTGCTAACTCATTTTCTTGCAACGGATAAATGACTATCACTTCACTGCCTTTTTTTATGGCGATAGGTTTGATATTCCTCTCAATTAGTGACCTCTCGACGGCATAAAATAAAAGAGATAAATGTTGTTGGTCTTCCGAATAATAGTCAAAATCCTTTAGCGAAAAAACAATAACAACATGTGGTAGATTTAAATCCCATTCCCAAATATGTCCGTAAGAGACGATATCTTCCTTTTTCTTAATATTTCCGTAAAGCAAATCATAAATAAATGTATCTTTAAACAGTTGTCTCTCTTTTTTCATTTGAATTCTCTGTTGAAACTCCAATGAACATAAGGACGATGCATAGGTAAGGAGAGCTTTAAATTCTTGCTGTGCTTCATTAGACATATCATCACAAACAACGATTAAATAACCACGGACTCTACTTTCATATATGATAGGGGAACTAATTCCAGGTAACGAATCATTATGACTGAGTAATTGGCATTTAAAAAGTTTTGATGGATTGACTACCACATCACTACTTAACTCTTGGATATACTCAACGATAAAATCCATATCTGAATGGCTCGTGGATAGAAGATTATATAATGGATCAATGACAAAAACAGGAAAAGATAATAAATTGGACAATTTATCGCATATTCCTTGCAAGCCGTTTTCCATCCCTGCAAGTAACTCCTGTAAATAATCGGGTACAGAAAAACTCCTTTTCAACCCTATCAGTTCCTTTCTAAACTGCTCTCTTTCATATTATAATATGCTCTTTTTTCGTTCAATGAATGTCACAAGTCCGTAAAATCTACTTGTTTCACTGTACAAAAATAGCGATGTATTTTTGTACAGCGGGGACATATCATCTCGGAATTTATTCTTTTATAATAAAAATAGTTATTATATGTGAAACAATTCACAAATCTGTCATAGTCATTACTCATGTACCGACTAAAAATAAGGAAGTAAGAAAATGCTAACAAAAATTACGAAGGATAGCCTCTATGTCATTAAGAATCCATCTTATTTAAGATATGCAAAGCTATTTACAAATATCGAGAAGAGCACATTAGACAATATAAAAGCGTTTGGGCTACCACTTGAACAAGAGAGCAACGGAAATCAAAACAAAGTGCTAAGAGAAAGCTTACGTGGAACCGAAGCTGTTTTTCGAAATAACAATAAAAGCATTTATGTTAATCGCATTTCAAGTGCTTGTGAAGCATGTCAAACAGGCTCCGATAGCTATACTACATTTATTTCAATGAAATGTCATCGAAATTGTTACTTTTGCTTTAATGAAAATGAAGATAGCTATACGCACTATTTAAACAATCAAAGACAAGCAACAGATGAATTAGCATCCTTGCTAGAGCAAGGCTATAACCTAAAGCATATTGCTTTAACTGGTGGAGAGCCCCTTCTATTTCCTGAAGAGGCCATTCAATATTTTCGTTTCGCCAAAGAAAAAACACCTGAATCATATACCCGGTTGTATACTGCAGGTGACCTGTTAACAGAAGACATCCTTAAACAATTACAGGAAGCTTCTTTAAAAGAAATCCGATTTAGTATAAAGATGGAAGACTCACCTCAAAAAAGAAAACATATTCTCGGAAAAATAAAATTAGCAAAAAGCTATATTCCGAACGTTCTAGTTGAAATGCCTGTCATTCCTGGGACGTTAGAAGAAATGAAAGAACTTTTAATTGAGCTTGATAGAATAGGCGTTTTCGGAATTAACCTATTAGAATTTTGTTTTCCATTAAAAAATCCTAAGCCTTTTATTGACCGAGGATTTACGTTAAAAAACCCACCATATGAAATGTATTACAACTATTGGTACGCAGGTGGATTAGCCATCGCTAAAAGTGAAGAGCACTGTCTTGAACTATTAAAATTTGCAACCGAAGAAAAGCTCAATTTGGGCGTTCATTACTGCTCATTAGAAAATAAATTTACTGGTCAAGTTTATCAACAAAACTATGATCAAAAGCTTGGAAAAACCTACTCATTTTCAAATCAAGATTATTATTTTAAAACGGCAAAGATTTTTGGAAAGGACATAAGAAAAGCTATCTCCATTTTCGAGCAAAATCATGTTCCTTATGAAGAAAATCAACAATATGATTTCATCCAGTTTCCTGTAGAGTCTATTCCGTATTTGCAAGATACAAAAGTCGAAATAGCGGTTGTTTCTTGTATTGTCGAATTTGAAAACAATGAGAGATTCATTAAGGAAGTAAGTGTTGATTGGACTACACCTGCATTATTTCAACTTGAGGATATTAATTAATTTTAAGGAGGGATTGCGATGAAAGAAAGTATTACTTTTTCTGAAATAAGTAACGTATTTTACGCAAGACAATATGCATACGACATTTTGCGTAGATTTTTCGTAGAAGAACCAAAGAATGAATATCTTAAGCCTTTCGTCCAGAAGAATATGATTGATTTCTTCCCATTCAAGGAGGATTCTCCTGAAATTCAAGAAGGAATTAACGATATGAAAGCTTACTTGTCATCACATGACGTTATCAATATCGAGCGTCATTTCGATGAATTACATTGGGATTATACAAGGATGTTTATCGGTCCGTTTACACTACCGGCACCACCTTGGGAATCATCTTATGTAAGAAAAGATAAGCTACTCTTTCAAGGAACGACAATGAATGTCCGAAAATATTACGAGAAATACGGTATGATTGTTACCGATTTTAATATAGAAGCAGATGATCATATTGGCTTAGAGTTAGATTTCATCTTTAACCTTAATGAACTCTGTATCCAAGTTATCGAAGCAAATAATCATGAAAATGTGAATAGACTAATGCACCTAATAAAGGAGCAGCAAACATTTTTAGAAGAACATTTGCTCAAGTTTTCACAAGAATTTAGCCAAACTGTTGTTAGAGAAGCAAACACACAATTCTATCAAGGTTTAGCAAAAGTACTACATCACTATTTACTTATGGATTCAATAGTTCTCAAAGAACTAATGAATATAAAAATCTCTATGAGGGGGCAAGAAGAATGTTTGATTTAGTTAAGAAGATTAACGACTTTAAAATGTCACGTCGCTCATTCATTGGCTGGTCATCTGCTATTGCAGCAACAGCTACGATTCCTGTTGGACGCGGCTTAGTCGCAAACGCTGAAACCACTATTGGAACAGAAGCTGCAGATGGTGAAGGTATTTGGAAAACAGCTGCATGCTGGCACAACTGTGGAAGTCGCTGCCTGAATAAGGTACTTGTGAAAGACGGTGTCGTCATTCGTCAAAAAACCGATGACACACATGAAGACACTCCAGACTTTCCTCAAATGCGCGGCTGCTTAAGAGGACGTTCTCAACGTCATCAAGTTTTCAATGCAGACCGTTTAAAATACCCAATGAAACGTAAGCACTGGGAACCAGGTGGAGGTAAAAAAGAACTCCGCGGTAAGGACGAGTGGGTTCGTATTTCATGGGATGAGGCTCTTGAGCATATCGCATCTGAAACAAAGAGAATTAAAAAGAAATATGGAAATGAATCTATCTATGTATCTGGTGGCCTAGATATTGGTAAGGTTATGGCAACTCAAGGTGGATATACAGCTAGTACTGGAACGATTTCCTGGGGTGCATGGCTCTACACATATGACATGCTAGGTGTTGGTGAAGGCTTATATGTAAATGGCATTAATGACCGTCTAGATTTAAGAAACTCGCAATTAATTGTCCTTTGGGGAGCAAATCCTGCATGGAGCACAATGGGTAGTGTCACTTATAACTACTTACAAGCGAAAAAAGCTGGCGCTCGTTTCATCACGATCGATCCACTTTATACAGATTCAGCAAGCGTATTTGATGCTGATTGGGTGCCAATTCGACCAGGTACAGACGACGCTCTTGCACTAGGTATGATGTACACACTTCTTGATGAAGATGATCCACAAACAAATCCATTAGTGAAATGGGATTTCTTAAATAAATATACTGTTGGCTTTGATAAAGATCATATGCCAAAAGGTGCTGATCCGAAAGATAACTTTAAGGATTATTTATTAGGAACATATGACGGACAGCCGAAAACACCTGAATGGGCTTCTGAAATATGTGGAGTTGAACCAAGCAGAATTCGCTCTCTGGCTCGCGAAATTGGTGGTACAGAAAGAGTTGCCTTGTTAACTGGTTGGGCACCTGCTCGAATTAACAATGGTGAAGGCTGGGTACAAGCATTTTCAACACTTGGCATGATGACAGGTCATATGGGTAGCTCAGGAAATATGACAGGTGTAAGTTGTTGGGAATATGCAGGAAACATGGGACCAATGCTGTTAAACGCTGGTGGAGGTGGACTACCTTCTATTGAAAACCCAGTGACGAATGTAATTAATGAAAACCAAATCTGGGATGCTGTTTTAGAGGGTAAATTCATCCAAAAAGGTGAAGGGGAAAGAAAAGTCAATATTCAATTCATTTATCATGACTATAATGCTCACCTTCAAACAAGAAGCAGTATTCCAAGAGGCATTGAAGCTCACCGAAAAGTAGAGTTTGTTGTAACAAATGCTTATGCTTTAACGACAAATGCAAAATACTCAGATATCGTACTTCCTGTTGCTACACAGTGGGAAACAGAAGGATCGGTTACAGGTGGAAACAGAGAAATATTAATTAACTGGTCAAAAATTGTTGAACCTTTATATGAATCAAAATCGGATCAGCAAATTGCGAAGGAACTATTGAAAAAGCTTGGAGAAGACCCTGCAAAGGTTTATCCAATCTCTGAAAAACAGCAATATTTCAACCAATTAGCTGGTAGTACTGTAGTAAAAGAAAACGGCGTTGATTATGAGCCATTATGCACAATTACAGCTGAGGATATTAAAGAGTGGGGTGTAGAAGGAACTCCACAACAAGGAAGAATTCCGCTTAAAGAGTTTGTTGATAAAGGAATTTATCAAGTACCTAGAAAGAAAGACGATAATTTCGGCTTTATTGCTTATAAGGATTTCATTGAAAATCCTGAGGCGAATCCTGTATCAAGTGAAAGTGGTAAATTCGAAATTTATTGTAAAGCACTTAATGAAGCATCAAAAACTGCTTTCACAGAGATTCCACCAATTCCTAAGTATGTTGCAAAAGCTGACGGCTATGAATCGACTTTTGAAGACTGGAACACGAAGAAAAAAGGAAAATATCCATTCCAAGTGTTTAATCCACATTATTTAAGACGTTCACACAGTACATTTGATAATGTGCCACAGTTGCGTGAAGCATGGCCAAATCCGGTATATATTAGTGCATTAGATGCTAAGGAACTTGGCATTAAAGACGGAAATACTGTTTTATTATCAAATGAACATGGTAAAACATTGCGACCTGCAAAAGTCGTTGAAACAATTATGCCAGGTACCGTTGGTCTACCACACGGAGCTTGGGTAGATATTGATGAAGAGACTGGAATCGATCGAGCAGGAGCGGATAACATGCTTGTCGGTTATACTCCAACTGGTCTTGGTACGTCCGGCTACAATACAGCTCGTTGTAATGTGGAAAAATGGAACGGCGAACCACTTGAAGAAGATGTGAATTGGGAACAAAGAATTATTAAATTTAAATAAAGGAGGACGTAGCTGATGGCTCAAATGGGTTTTTATATAGACGTTGCCAAATGTATTGGCTGTAAAACATGTACAATTGCCTGTAAAGATAAAAATGACTTAGAAGTAGGAAGAAATTTTCGTAGGGTCTATGATTTTCAAGAAGGAACCTTTCCTAACCCGAAAATTTATCATCTATCCATTTCTTGTAACCATTGTGAAGACCCTAAATGTGTGAAAAACTGTCCGACTACGGCCATTCATAAACGCAAAGAAGATGGTGTTGTTGTTATTGACCATGATAAATGCGTTGGTTGTAAATACTGCGAATGGAACTGTCCTTATGGTGCACCACAGTTTAGTGAAGAACTAGGAAAAATGACGAAATGTGATACTTGTCTTGATTTACGAGAAAACGGAGAAGATCCTGTATGTGTAAGCTCTTGTATCATGAGAGCTATTGAGTTCGGTCCTATCGACGAGCTTCGTGCTAAATATGGAACGGTAAACGAAGTAAAAGGTATGCCTAGTGCTTCTATTACAAAGCCGAATATTGTCATTCATATGTAATCAAATCCTATGAGTGGGGGCTCCTCCCCCACTACGATACAATTCTAGCTAAAACATTTTATTTCAGGAGGGAATTAGCTATGCATGAGTGGGCATTATTAATTTTCACTATATGTGTGCAAACTGCGATCGGCGGAATGTTCATGCTATGGTTATATGAGAGAAAAATTAGTAAAACAGGAGAAGCAGTGACTTTCTCTGTCTTTAAAACACCGCTAATTGTCATTGCAGCTTTATCATTAATCGGACTTGTGGCTTCCTTTGCGCATCTAGGTGCACCAAGTAATGCGCTGAATACAATAAGACATATTGGTTCTTCTTGGATGAGCCGAGAAATTGTCGTAACAAGTGCATTTATTGGAGCTGCTTGTATAACAGCAGGACTTGCAATCGTACAGAAAAAAATCAATCCTCTTTTCATGCTTATTACAGCAATTATTGGATTGATTGATATTTATTGTATGGCTGCTATCTACGCCAATTCCTTAGTAAGTGGTTGGAACTCTATTAACACATACCTGTCCTTCTATGGTACAGCATTTATTATTGGACCTGTATTAATTGCATCCTTGACTGTTCCAGTTTTACGTGCTAAAAATAATTATGAAATGGCTGAGAAGCTTTTAAAACTATCATTTTTTACTGCTTTGTTCGGAATTGCACTACAACTTATAGGTGTAGCTCTTTTCCCAGACTCTATGACGGACGTAAATATGATGGCTGCAACTGCTGCATCAACATCTCTTGAAGCTTATCAAGGAATGATTGCAATCAGATGGGTTGTTGAGATTATCGGACTCATCCTTTTAGGCTATCTTGCAATGGCACCAGCTAAGAAAGCACCTATTGCTATTGCTTTTGTTGCCTTAATCGTTATTGGATTTGCCGAAGGATTAAGTAGATATGTATTTTATGTACTAGGAGCCTAATTGTTATTAGACTTATAGAAAATTAGCTATATATTTCTTAAAAGGAGTTGGCTTTGATGGGATTACTAAATAAATGGATGGAGAGCCTTGATTATGAATTTAAAGTGTTGCCTTCATGTACTCGTCATCAAAGTCCTCACTCCTCTTGCTCGATATGTATGGATAGTTGTTTAGAGGATGCCATTACTCTCGTTGATGGAAAACCATCTATCCTTCAAGAGAAATGTTCAGAGTGTGGCCATTGTATTGTAGAATGTCCTGTGCATGCGATTGAAGGTTTTTTTCCTAAACGAAACGTTTATCAAAACCAATTAGTTGTGAAAGATGATCATCCTCCAGCATTACGAGAGTTGCTCGGATATTACAGAAAAGGGATTCATGGAATCATTTGTGAAGAAGAAGAGCTAAGTAACGATTGGCAGATTATGATTGAAAAAGCAAACAGAGCATTAAAACAGCTTGGTAAAGACGCTTTTTCCATTCAGTATAAGAAACTCGAGATAAAGGAAGAAACCTTTACGAGAAGAGAAGTTTTCACCTTTTGGAAAAAAGAAGCCCAATCGACATTAATGCAGATGGCACCTGCCAAGTGGCGCTTCAACTATAAAGAGCTAGATTTAAATAAATTTTATCCAAATCATCAATTCTTCCAAATATCTTTAGATTTCACGAAGTGTACCCTCTGTAAAGCTTGCGAAAGGCTTTGTCAGAAAAATTGCTTTAAAATAAACGATTCAGACTTTACGCTTTTGGCTCAAGGTTGCTCTGGATGCATGCTTTGCCAAGATATATGTCCGGAAAATGCGATTACAATTAATGAAGAAATTACAACCGCTGAGGAAGCAATTCATCCGATATATATTAAGACATGTATAAAGTGTAACAGTAACTATGAATCACTCGTAGATGTTGATAGAAAATGCGTTAAATGCCAGAAACGAGAGTTATTTGGAACATTTCTATCTTAACAAAATGAGGGGGTGCCTAATAAATTGGCATCCCCTCATTTTGTTTATCCTCTTAAAACTGCACCTGATTTTTCTTTCAATTCCACTAAAACTTTATCATGAGCCTTTACAACTTCTTCATCTGTTAAAGTACGTTCAGGATCAAAGTATTTTAATGAGAAGGCAATTGATTTCTTGCCAGCTTCCATACGTTCTCCTTCGTAAAGGTCAAAAACATGTACTTCCTTCAATAATGATCCACCTGCAGCTTTAATAATGCTTTCAAGTTCATAAGCAGCTTTTTCTTTATCAACTACAAGTGCAATATCTCTTGTAATCGATGGATAACGCGGAATGGAATGATAATGTAAAGGTTCGATTTCCGCTTCTAATATTGCTTTTAATGACAATTCAAACACATATGTCTCTTTTAAATCATACTCTTTTTCTACAGTAGGATGGATTTGTCCAAGGAAACCAATAGAATTTCCTGATAAGTAAACTTCTGCTGTTCTGCCTGGGTGCATTCCTTCTTTTTCTGCTTGACGGTATTCGATTTTTTCAGAAAGTCCTAGAGTTGCAAACAAGCCTTCAAGAATACCTTTGACAACGTAGAAATCGACAGCTTTCTTTTCACCTTGCCATAGATGGCTATGCCATAATCCCGTGATAGCTCCAGCAAGATGTTCGCGCTCATCTGGCAACACATCTGACCCATTTTCTAGGAACACATCTCCGATTTCATAAATGGCGAGACTATCGTGCTGACGAGCAGCATTATATTTTAAAACACTTAATAGCTGAGGAACAATACTTAAGCGCAGTGTACTATGTTCTTCACTCATCGGCATGGCTAAGCGAATTGGCTCACGATGCTCTAGCGCATATTGAGTTGCTTTATCACCACTCGTTAGTGAATACGTAATCGCTTGATATAACCCTGCTCCCTCAAGAACGTTACGGACTATTCGACGCTTGCTTTGATAAGCTGTCAGATGACCAGGTGTCGACGAACCGATTGGTAATGTTGAGCCTAAGTTATCATAGCCATATATTCTAGCCACTTCTTCGATTAAATCCTCTTCTATCGTAATGTCGCCACGTCGAGTAGGTACTGTCACGATGATGGAATTGCCATCAACAGAAGTTTCAAATTGAAGACGAGCAAAAATTTGTTCAACATCCTTCATTTCTAATGTTGTACCTAATACACGATTAATTTTATCTAGCGTTACAGAAATGACTGCTGGCTCAACTTTAAGAGTATTCGCCTCTACTGTACCTTCTAGTACTTCTCCACCCGCATATTTTTCTAATAAGTAGCAAGCACGTTCTGCAGCAGCTCGAACTCGATTCGGATCTACTCCTTTTTCAAATCGTGCACTTGCCTCGCTTCGTAAACCATGGTCTTTCGATGATTTTCTTACAGTTGCACCGTTAAAGTAGGCTGACTCAAGTAGAACTGTTTTTGTATTAGATTGTACTTCTGAATCTAGTCCTCCCATCACACCTGCAAGGGCAATTGGGTCCTGTCCATTTGTAATAAGAAGGTGGTCTGATGTTAACTCACGCTTTACATCATCAAGTGTTTGAATCATCTCTCCATCTTTCGCTCGACGGATAAGAATTTGTTTCGATCCTAGACGATCATAGTCAAATGCATGTAGAGGTTGACCGTATTCAAGTAAAATATAGTTCGTAATATCAACGACATTATTATGAGGACGTATTCCAGCCGCCATTAAACGGCCTTGCATCCATAATGGTGATGGCTTAATTTCAACATTCTTAATGACCTTTGCAAGGTATAGCGGATTATCTTCTGTTGCCTCAACATCAACACGAATATAGTCCGATGCTTTTTCTGTTGCTTCTGCGTGTTGCGTTTCTGGAAGCTTCACTTCTCGCTCTAAAATCGCTGCAACCTCATAAGCAACTCCAAGCATGCTCAAGCAATCTGAACGATTCGGTGTTAATCCTAGCTCCAAAACTTGGTCGTCACGATGTAACATAGCAATGGCATCTGTTCCTACTTCAGCATCTTGATGGAAAACATAAATCCCTTCAGAAAATTCCTTTGCTATTAGCTTGCTCTCAATTCCAAGCTCTTGCAAAGAACAAATCATTCCATTTGACTCTTCACCACGAAGCTTTGCCTTCTTTATTTTGAAGTTTCCTGGAAGAACGGCACCTACTGTAGCAACGGCAACCTTTTGCCCCTTATCAACATTCGCTGCACCACAGATAATTTGAACGGGCTCATCTCCACCGATGTCAACTAAACACTTGTTTAGTTTATCCGCGTTCGGATGCTGCTCTCTTTCAAGGACATGCCCAACAACCACACCACGAATTCCTTCGTTTAGGATTTCTATTCCCTCAACTTCAATTCCGCTCTTTGTAATTCTTTCTGCTAGCTCTGCAGGTTCGATGCCTGATAAGTCAACATAATCCTGCAACCATTTATATGAAACAAACATATTGTATCCTCCTAATTCATAGTCTCAGCTTGAGGCCCACAGGATGTGGGTCATGCAGACGTTGCCAAAGGACGTGGCGATTTTAGTCTGCGTTCACTTTAAGTGCGTGCCACCTCAGCTTTTCGTCTTATTCCTGGATTGAAAATTGCTTTAAGAAACGGACATCATTTGTGTAGAAATGACGAATATCATCAATACCGTATTTCAGCATGGCAATACGCTCAACGCCCATTCCAAAAGCAAATCCAGTATATTTCTTAGAGTCAAAGCCTGACATTTCAAGAACATTTGGATGAACCATACCTGCTCCTAAAATTTCAATCCAGCCTGTTTTCTTACAAATATTACAGCCACTTCCACCACACTTAAAACAAGAAACATCCACTTCTACTGAAGGCTCAGTGAATGGGAAAAAGCTAGGGCGTAAGCGAATTTCACGTTCAGCACCAAATAATTTTTTCGCAAAAACCTCTAAAGTTCCTTTTAAGTCGCTCATACGAATGTTTTCATCTACAACAAGACCTTCAATTTGCATAAACTGATGGGAATGTGTTGCATCATCATTATCCCGACGGAAAACCTTCCCTGGACAAATAATTTTAACTGGTCCTTTACCCTTATGCTTTTCCATTGTTCTTGCCTGAACTGGAGAAGTTTGCGTACGAAGAAGAATCTCCTCTGTAATATAGAAGGAATCCTGCATATCACGAGCTGGGTGATCCTTTGGTAAGTTTAATGCTTCAAAGTTATAGTAATCTTTTTCTACTTCAGGACCTTCCGCCACTGTGTAGCCCATGCCAATAAATAAGTCTTCAATTTCTTCGACAATGCGTGTAAGTGGATGATGGTTTCCAATTTTTACTGGACGACCTGGCAATGTCACATCAATTTTTTCAGCAGCTAATTTTTCCAGAACGGCTGCTTCTTCAAGTTTGTTTTGCTTCGTTTCAATTTCAACGGCAATCGCATCACGAACTTCGTTAGCTAACGCTCCCATTTTAGGACGCTCTTCCGCTGAAAGTTTCCCCATCCCTTTTAGAACTTCAGTTATCGGTCCTTTTTTTCCTAAATAAGAGACACGAATATCATTTAGTTCTTTTAAATTAGTCGCTTGAATAATTTTCTCTAACGCTTCTGTTTGCAATTCCTTTAAACGTTCTTGCATGTTGAGAAATCCTCCTTTATATCCTTTTTTTCCAAAATAAAAAACCTCTTCCCAATAAAGGGACGAGGTTTTGGATTCGCGGTACCACCCTTTTTAACACAAAAAGCAAAAAGCAGCTTTATGTATTCGCTTCATATCGATAACGGCGAGTATGCCGGTACATCTTTACAAAGAAAAGCGGGGAAGTGGTTTGTTCAGCCCCGACAAGCATAAGACAAGCCTCTCGGAAAGGTGTACTTTACCTTTCTGGGAGGATTGGTTTATGACCTCGAGGGACTAGCCGCTGTAGCTGGACAACGCAAGTCCGCTATTTCAATGGTCCCGATGCCAACTCTGGAGGTGAAATTTCGTAAGCAATCCCTTGAAAATACTCACAGTCTAAGGTATTTTCTCCCTGAAAAGTTATTTGCAAACTACTTGTCTCCGTCATTGTTTTATAACATATAATTTTGCTGTTAATTATAGTATATTCTTCACATACTTTCAAACCCTTTTCGGAAAAAGTATGTGTTTTCTAGAATATGTGAGCTATTTTTAGTTTATTTGAATGATTTTAGGATTATTTGCGCGATAATTTTGTTTTATGCACGATATTCTGGGTATTTGCGCGATAATCTTGATTTATACACGATTTTCGAATTATATGCACGATAACCTTGGTTTGTGCACGATTTCCAAATTATTTGCACGATCATCAGTTTCGCAAATAATAAAGTAAAATGCCCGTCGCAATCCCCACGTTAAGAGACTCGCTTTTTCCATATATCGGGATATATAAGTTAGCATCTGTTTCGGATAGAATCGACTTTTGAACACCACTACCTTCATTGCCGACGATTAACGCAAAGCTTTCACTACTTCCTATTTCCTTATATGGTTTTGCATTTTCTAGAGCTGTTCCATACACAGGAATTTGCTCTTGCTTACATTTTTCTATCCAGTCTAGAAGTTTCCCTTTTATAATCGGAAGATGAAAATGACTCCCTTGAGCCGAACGAATAACTTTTGAATTGTAAATATCGACGCTTCCCTCACCAATAATAACGGCATCCATTCCTGCCGCATCTGCTGTTCGAATCATTGTGCCTAGGTTTCCTGGGTCTTGTACGGCATCAACAAACAAATATTTACTACCCTTTACTTGTTCAGCTGAATATTGCTGTTGACTACACACTGCGACAATTCCTTGCGGTGTTTCAGTGTCAGTCAGACTATCCATAATTTCCTTCGTTACCATAGTAACTGGGATATCGCCATAATCCCATGTAGGGGGCATACCAGTATTTTCACTAACAATAATTTCTACTGCTTGCTTACTTAACAATGCTTCTTCTACTAGATGAAATCCCTCCACTAAAAAAGTACCTGTTTTATCGCGTTCCTTTTTCGTAGATAGCTTTTTCCATTGCTTTACTTGTTGGTTATTAGCAGAGTGAATATACTTCACACTCTCACTCCTTATATATAATTAAATGATGTCAATTTCCTTATTATAGCCCATTTAAAATACATAATAAATCCTAAAATAGAAAACATAATATGGATAGGATTAATTCTTGAAAGGAGTACAATATATGGATTTAAATTTACGAAATGCCATTATCCAAAATGTTTCTGGAAATTCTCAAGCTGAGCTTAAAGATACAATCGTAGATGCCATTCAAAATGGAGAGGAAAAAATGCTTCCGGGCTTAGGTGTATTGTTCGAAGTCATTTGGAAAAACTCTTCTGAGCAGGATAAACAGGAAATGTTGCAAACGTTAGAGAATGGGTTAAAGTAATACTTTGTTTGTCCGATAGAAGGTGCCTATCGGACATTCTATTGCTTGATTCCGTTTCGTTTGGCCAATAGAAGACGTCTATCGGACATTTCCTTGCTTGATTCCGCTTCTTTTGTCCAATAGAGACGTCAAAACAAGCATTTGCCTTTCGTGGCTTAGATATTATGGCCGATAAAAACATCGTCATAAAATAATGGCTATACATAGTTTGAATAACAACTATGTATAGCCATTTAATTATCTGGGGTAACGCTCTCAATATTCAATGCTTTCGCTTGAGCAGGATATGACTCTGCAAGCCCACCATCAATCCAGACAACAATCTCTTGTCCTACCTCATAATTAGACGTTACGTCTCGTTCATTTAACGTAATCCATACTAAACCATCTTCTTCAGCATCTATTAAAATACTGCTTCTATCCTCATTTATTTCAAGTATTTTTCCTTTTAAATCAAACTCACCTTTTACAGCATCCATTTGAGAACAGCCTAATAACGCAAAACAAATGATAATTATGAACATAAATATCTTTTTCATAAAATATCCTCCCTACTATACTTAGTCGGAGATCATCTTGAAAAGTTACTTAATGAAAGGAAAGACTCACCTATTTTTTAATTGAGCAATAAGCTCCTCTTCATATAAAAAAAAGAGCTGTTTTACAGCTCTTAGTGTAGAATGAAAGCATCCTTTTCTTTAATTATATGCTTTTTCTCGATATTAATATTTTGTTCACATTTAAATGTTATACTATGAATCAGTTAAAAATCTTCATAAAGAGGGGATTTCGTTGAAGGTATGGATGAAGAGGATCCTTATCGGTCTTATTCTAATTTCAGCTCTTCTTATTACATTTAATACAGATTTGTTCAAAGACCTAAGTATTGGAGATGTGGACCATATCTCTGAGACAGTAGGAGAGAATACTTCTCATATTATGTTTATTACTTTTATCATTATGTTGATTTATAATGCCTTTCCAGTTATGCCTCTTGTACTTGTCATTACCATTAATAATACCTTACTAGGCTTTAAATTAGGGTTTGTATGGGGAGTTTTCACAAGTATCATATGTGCCGTTATCGTTTTTCTAAGTATTCGTTTCGGCTTTCAAGGTATGATTGTAAAGCGAATGAATGAATCTGTTTTAGAAAGAATTGAGCGAAGAGGCTTCTGGTATGTTCTTTTCGCAAGAATATTTCCTTTCGCACCTACAAGTATCATTAATAGCGTTGCCGCTGTGAGCAATATACGGTTATCAGTCTATACCATCTCTACGCTTATTGGAAATATCGTTATTTTTCTTATTTATACAGCGATACACTCTGGACTTGTATCCCAATCACATAATCTGAATGAGTATCACATCGCTAGTGTGCTCATTGTAGGTGTATTGATTACTTACTTTATTAAGAAATATAAAAAGAGGAAGCTATATCAAAAAGATAAAAACAACAATCAATACGAATAGAGCTATAACAGAAGAAGCTGAAACAAAAGTTTTCAGCCAATGAAAAAACCGAACTATTATTTAGAGCTTCGTAATAGTTCGGTTTTTATTATTTTTCACGTGTTGAGTAACGTTTATTATTCAAATGTAATTCTATCTACTGTTTCTCTATCTAAACGTTTAATAACTTCAGTAATGAGTTTAACCGCGTTCTCATAATCATCACGATGAAGCATCGCTGCATGGGAGTGAATATAGCGAGTAGCGATTGTAATCGATAATGCTGGTACTCCATTATGAGTTAAGTGAATCGCTCCAGAGTCAGTACCGCCACCTGGAACTGCATCAAATTGATACGGGATGTTAAGCTCATCAGCCGTATCCGTTACAAGGTCACGTAAGCCTTTATGTGATACCATGGAAGCATCATAAAGAATAATTTGTGGACCATGACCCATTTTGCTTAGTGCTTCTTTTTCCGTAACTCCTGGAGTGTCACCAGCAATTCCAACATCTACTCCAAAAGCAATGTCTGGCTCAATTTTTTGTGCTGAAGTTCTTGCTCCTCGTAGTCCCACTTCCTCTTGAACAGTACCAACACCATATACAACGTTAGGATGGTCAGTATCTTTTAGAGACTTTAACACATCAATGGCAATTGCACAGCCAATGCGGTTATCCCATGCTTTGGCAAGCAGCATTTTTTCATTGTTCATCACAGTAAATTCAAAGTATGGAACAACCATATCCCCTGGTTTAACGCCCCATTCTTTTGCTTCTTCACGGCTTGAAGCACCGATATCGATGAACATATCCTTGATTTCTACCGGCTTTTTACGTGCTTCTGGTGGAAGAATGTGAGGAGGCTTTGAACCGATAATCCCAGTTACATCCCCTTTGCTCGTCACAATCGTTACTCGTTGTGCAAGCATAACTTGTGACCACCAGCCACCTACTGTTTGAAAACGCAGGAAGCCCTTGTCATCGATGCTTGTTACCATGAACCCAACTTCGTCTAAGTGGCCGGCAACCATCACTTTCGGACCGTCCTCTTTTCCGACTTTCTTAGCAATTAAGCTTCCTAGTCCATCAGTTGTCACTTCATCCGCATAAGGAGCGATATATTTCTTCATCACTTCACGAACTTCACGCTCATTGCCAGGAATCCCTTTTGCATCAGTTAAATCTTTTAGCATTGTTAACGTTGCGTCTAATTTCGTCATTATTTCGACTCCCTTAATATGTATTCATTTTTATTATACAAAAGACATGAAGCATTAGAAAGAATATAGCAAATCATCTCTCATATTCCTAACATACCCAATCTAATACTTCAGAAGCAATTACATATCAAAACCTTAGCTGTTACTTATTTAATATCCCTGCTTTTGTCTTTCATAATTCACTTCATTTTTATCCACATATGCTTTTTCAGTATCTTTTGAGTCGAACCCTAACAGCTCTCCTAATTGGATATATGCTTGAAACAACTGTTTATAGTCTGCTAATGATTTACTCGCTCTAAAGGTACTTACTAATTCAAAAACAAATAAAAACTGCTCCGTAAGAGATGCTTTAGTTTTAACCGAAGACGAATAATCTAATTCGTGCTCAAATCCGCATTCGATTCCAAGTGATAAAATAAAATGAACACCATCTACATACTCCTCTAAAACTGTCTGTTGTGGTGATGAAGGCTTTAAGCTCCAAAACTTAAAGCATCTCGTTTCATTTGCTAATTCACCCAACTCTACTAGTAGGGCCAGCACTTTTCGCTCAAATAAATCTTCTTCCTGCAACTCATGTTTCGTTTCAATATGTTCGTCCAGTCCCTTTTGCATCGCAAATAATTTCTGATCATTCATCTCGTAGCCTCCATAATAATTTTCCTATCCACCCCTATAGTGAAATAGAGCAAAGTGTTTAATCTTTTTAGATAAAGTAATAAAGAAATTATATCAAAATGAAATAAAGTGGGAACTTTTTTATGTTTCATCCGTAAATTAAGGAAAATGTAATGGAGGTTTTTTTATGATGTGGATCATTCGCTTCCTTTTATTTGCACTAATAATTTTTCTTATATATAGCGTCGTAAAATATTTAGTAAATCCGAAGCGGAAGCTTGAGCTTGCACATGAGCAGAAGCGCTACTTTTTTTTAGACGATCAAAATAATGTTCGAAAGAATTTTCTGATCACATACAAAGGGGTTTTATTTGAAGGCGAAAAGTATTTGGGAACAACACAAAATGCCTTTGAGGTTATCACAATCTTTATTTGGCCTCATGATCTCGCGACTTTAAAAGGTATGGTTCGAGAGGATTTACAATTTATTGAAAGAACAATCTACGAAAACTATCCTAATGCAAAAATTGATTGGAAAAGCCCGATTAAAGAATTTATGGAAAAAAGCAATCAACCAGAAACACCATTTAATTATGATAAATAAAAGAATTCCTCACTCTTATTTACACAAAATTAAAACGTCACTCTTCAGATTCATAATCACAATCTGGAGGGTGACATTTTTTTATGCACCTTTAAAAAATTCTCCCCACTTAATAACACTTACTTTCTCTCTTAAAACAAAAGCTAGAATGGCTAAGGAAAATACAATTAGCATAATAATTGATGGTGTAAACTGACTAATAAACTCTCCGAATACGGTATAGAAAATGGCTAATGGTAAGTTTGTAAACCACGAATTTTTCATGTATGCGGGAAAGGTTTTATCGCGCTCAAGTAAGCAAAAGTTTAATAAATGATAGTGAATAAATGGAATTAACTTCAAGACAGCAACTTGACCAACACTTAAATTTCTGTATTCACCAAACCAACGATTTTTTAGACTTGATAGCTTCGCATGAGTCTTCGGTAGCTTTTTTATTAGGAAATAAAAAAGCATGCTGTTAATCATTAAACCAAAGAT
>JAEWIG010000260.1 GCA_023387295.1 Bacillota bacterium
AGCAATATCACTTAGACCCGATTTACAAAGAGAAGTAAAATCAACTAATTAATTTACTTGCTTAAATTTGATTGAAAAAAGGTGACGACTCATGAAATGGAAAGAGCAGCTGCTTCAATTAACACCATATCAGCCTGGAAGATCAATTGGTGAGGTTAAAAGGCAATATGGCCTTGAGAAGATTGTAAAGTTAGCTTCTAATGAAAACCCTTTTGGATGCTCTGATAAAGTAATTTCGGCAATTCAAAATGCTGCTAATTCATTTCCACTTTATCCTGATGGTTATGCTACGGACTTACGAGAAACTTTAGCCGCACACCTCCATTTAAGTCCTTCTCAGCTTATTTTTGGAAATGGTGCGGACAATCTTATTCAAATCATTTCAAGAGCGTTATTACGTCCTGGAATGAATACAGTTATGGCTAGTCAAACTTTTTCACAATATAAGCATAATGCTGTCATTGATGGGGCAGAAATTAGAGAAATTCCCCAAATAAATGGCCAACATGATCTTGATGAAATGCTAAATGCAATTGATGAAGCAACGGCTGTTGTTTGGGTTTGTAACCCGAATAACCCAACGGGTACCTATATTTCTGAAGAGCGTTTAGTTCCTTTCTTAGAAAAAGTTCCAAATGATATTTTAGTTGTCATAGATGAAGCCTATTTTGATTATGTAGTAGCTGAAGATTATTGTGAGTCCCTTAAATTGTTAGAACGCTTTCCTAATATGATTATTTTACGGACTTTTTCAAAAATCTATGGGCTTGCTAGCTTGCGAGTTGGTTACGGAATAAGCCATCCAGAGATCATTAAAGCGATAGAGCCTGCTCGTGAACCTTTTAATGTAAACACGATCGCACAGACTGCAGCGCAAGCAGCAATTAAGGATCAAGTTTATGTAGTGGAATGTAAAAAGAAGAATCGAGAAGGACTAGAACAGTTTTATCGTTTTTGTGAGAAACAGGGATTAGATTATTATCCTTCACAAGCTAACTTTATTTTGATTGATTTTAAAACAGATGGAAATGAAGTATTTCAATACTTGATGGAGCGTGGCTATATCGTTCGCTCTGGAAACCCATTAGGCTTTCCGACTTGTGTTAGGGTAACGATAGGTACAGAGGAACAGAACAAAGGTCTCATTAAAGAAATGAGCCAATATCTTAATGAAAAAGTAGTTGTTTCCTGAAGTCATAATAAACATAACTAAAAATTTTTTAATTCAGAGGCTAATGATATGGCCTCTGAATTAGTTTAAAGGTCGGTGTACAGTTTGGATGGCCGTGTATTTGTCATTGGGCTAGGATTAATTGGAGGATCTTTAGCTTTATGTATAAAAAAAAATCATCAAAATGCTATTGTTGTAGGTTTTGATGTCAATAAAGAGCAGGCTAGATTAGCTCGTATGCTTGGTGTTGCTGATGAAACGGTAGATTGTATTGAAGAAGGGGCAGTGGATGCCGATTTAATTGTTATTGCCACACCAGTAAAAGAAGCGGAAAATATTTTGAAAACATTAGTCGAGCTCCCATTGAAAAAAGATGTCATCATTACGGATGCCGGAAGCACGAAAAAGGAAATAGTCAAAAAGGCAGCAAGTCTAAGAGAAAAAGGGATTGCATTTATCGGTGGACACCCGATGGCGGGCTCACATAAAAGCGGAGTAACGGCAGCGAAAGCCATTTTATTTGAAAATGCATTTTATTTATTAACTCCTGAGGAATATATTACAAAAGAAGAGATACATCGTTTGGAGCAATGGCTAGAGGGTACGAAAGCAAAATTTATCATCACTACCCCGGAGGAACATGATTATTTAACAGGAGTTATCAGTCATTTCCCTCATATTATTGCTGCCTCCCTCGTTCATCAGGCAGAAAGAACAAGTGAAAAGGACAAGCTTGTCCCACGGTTAGCAGCTGGTGGATTTCGTGATGTAACAAGGATTGCATCGAGTAGTCCTACAATGTGGAGAGATATATTATTGCATAATAAAGAGGTTCTGCTTCATTTACTACATGAGTGGCAGGAGGAGATGGAGAAGGTAACAACCATGCTGAAAACAGAAAATAGTGAGGGGATTTTCCAGTATTTTCAGCGTGCTAAACAATTTCGAGATGAGCTACCACAGAAGGAAAGGGGAGCCATCCCAAGTTTTTATGACCTATTTGTCGATGTTCCTGACTATCCAGGTGTCATTTCAGAGATTACGGGAATCCTTGCTCAGGATAAAATTAGCATAACAAATATTCGAATATTAGAAACACGTGAGGATATTCATGGAGTGCTCGTCATTAGCTTTCAAACGGAGGAAGATCGGAGTAGGGCTACTGCTAGTATTTTTGAGAATACTAGCTATGAAACATCAATTGGCTCTTAACGGTTTAGAGGATAAGCCATTGAGCAAAATTCTGGCAGAAATAAATATTGAAGAAGGGATGAACACAATGAAGCCGATTAAACTAGACACAAATGTATTAAGTTTAAAGGGAGAAATTGCGATTCCTGGAGATAAATCTATTTCTCATCGTTCCATTATGTTCGGAGCGATCGCAAATGGGAAAACAACAGTAACGAACTTCTTATTAGGAGAAGATTGTTTAAGCACCATTTCATGCTTTCGAAAATTAGGAGTTACCATCGAACAAACAGACGATAAGGTTATTATTGATGGAAAAGGTCTTACTGCTCTTGAAGAACCAACGGAAGTTTTGGATGTTGGCAATTCAGGGACAACCATTCGCTTAATACTAGGAATTTTAGCCGGACAATCCTTTCACAATGTTCTCGTTGGAGATGAGTCGATTGGAAAAAGACCAATGACAAGAGTAACCAATCCTTTGCGCCTTATGGGAGCGACCATTCATGGAAGAAAGAACGGGGAATATACACCATTATCAATTACTGGAGGAAATTTGCGAGGAATCGATTACGAACTTCCGGTAGCAAGCGCGCAAGTTAAATCCTCCATCTTGTTTGCAGGTATGCAAGCAAGTGGAACCACAACCATTATTGAGCCTGCTAAGACAAGAGATCATACTGAGAGAATGATTAGAAAGTTCGGTGGAAATATTGAAATTGATGGTCTCAAGATGAAAATATCTGGCGATCAAAAACTAATAGGAACGGATATTCGAGTTCCGGGAGATATTTCATCTGCTGCTTTCTTCCTTGTTGCAGGGGCAATTGTCCCTAATAGTGAAATCATTTTGCGGAATGTCGGTTTAAATCCCACGAGAACAGGTATAATCGATGTGATGCAGAAAATGGGTGCTGATTTAACAATTGTTAACATGGATGAAGATGCTTTTGAACCTTGTGGTGATTTAATTATTAAGACCTCCTCACTTAAAGGCATTACGATTGAAGGTAACTTAATTCCACGCTTAATTGATGAAATTCCTGTGATTGCACTTTTAGCTACACAGGCAGAGGGCGTAACGATTATTAAAGATGCCGAAGAATTAAAAGTGAAGGAAACAAATCGGATTGATACGGTGGTTGCCGAGCTTAAGAAGCTTGGAGCTATTATTGAAGCAACAGAGGATGGGATGATTATTAAAGGAAAAGCAGAGCTAAATGGTGGGACAGTATCGAGTCATGGCGACCATCGAATTGGAATGATGCTTGCGGTAGCTGCCACTATTTGTAAAGAGGATGTTTTTCTTGAAAAGAAAGAGTCGATTTACATTTCCTATCCTTCGTTTTTCGAACATCTTCATAAACTATCTGAATAAATAGTTCGTCCCTTTAAAACGATATTATAGTTTATTTTGAGAATGCCTGTGGAATTATGTGAGCATTAAATCTGTCCTTCGGATTACTTTTGCATCCACAACTCCACGGGCTATATTCTTTTTACCGCAACGTTAAAAAAGTGACATAAAGTTAGAAATCTTTCATAGGTTGTCATAAGACCGTTAAGAGGGTGGTTTGATGACTTATATTATTGAAAACGCTAATATTTTAAAAGGACAACAAATCAACAAAGCTTCTCTTCTGATAGATCAAGGGAAGATTTCGGCCATTAAGCCAAGCTTTAAAAGGTACAACTATATGAAAATGGATGCGAAACCATTTATCATGACCCCCACAACAATCCTATTGAAAAGAAAGTTTCCGCTAGAAAAATCCTTTTCTGAACTGAAAAATTATTTTATTCATGAATTTATTATGAATGGCTGTACAGCATTTTTAACGACCATTCATATTAATCAAGAGCATGAGCTCTCAACGAAATTAAAATACCTCAAAACAAAACTATTAAATTGCCCAATTGATTATATCATCGGTGTCCAAATCTCTCTTTCCAATATTACGCAATCCTTTTTACGAAAATGTAAGCGTGAGAAAGTACCGGCCATTTTTGTTGAAATTAATAATTCGGACGAGCTCTATAAGCTTCCATGGGGATGGATTCGTGAAGCCATGTTTCCATACAACAGCCCGCTTATTCCTCTTTTTCGTGGCAAGAGTGAAAGGGAAAATAATGTAGCAAGATTACATTGGAAGAAACTAATGGAAATAGAAAAAATCCCATTTATCGAGGATGAATTAGCGGAAAATAAGCCGTTATCCTATTCTGTCCTAGCAAAAATCGGTATTTTCCCCTTTAAAGGTAATATTCAACAGGGACAGGAGTTATCCTATAATTTGTATTTAAGAAATGATGAGAACAGAAATATTGAAGAAATCGAGTTATTTCATTATCATAATAGTAAGCTTGTCATTACTGTTCACAAAGGTGATGTCATAAGAGCAAATGAACATGTTATCTTTCGACCTGGTTTTGGCGAGCATGTTATAATAAAAACACCTTCTTACTATAAGATAGAAGCCTAACTGAAAGGAATCGATTATGGAAAAAGTTAATAGCATTATTGCCCTATTAGAAAGCGGTCAGCATGCAGAGGCAATTCGTAAATATAAGCATATTTTATTAAATGGTACAAATGAAGAAAGATTTGTTTTAGGAGAATCCTTATTTCAATATGGGTTCATGGAAGAAGCGAAGCAATTGTTTAAACATCTGCTGGAATCTTATCCTGAGGAAGGGGAACTGCTCGTATTATTAGCGGAAACCTATATGGAGCTTGGGGAGGAGGACGAAGCAATTCTTGCATTAGAGCAAATCAATTACGATGATCCAAGCTATCCTCAAAGCTTATTACTGCTTGCAGACCTATATCAAATGGAAGGATTATTCGAGGTAAGCGAGCAGAAGCTTTTGCAAGCAAAGTCAATACTACCGAATGAGGTAATTATCGATTTTGCACTTGGTGAGCTTTATGCAGAGCAAGGTAAGTTTCTCGAAGCTACAAAGGCATACGCCAAAGTTCTAGAAACCGAGGAGACCATTGCAGGTGTTAATGTCAATCAGCGCATGGCAGAAGTGCTAAGTGTTGGTGGAGCCTTTGAGGAAGCATTACCTTACTATGAAAAGGCTATGGAAGGCAAGCTAGAAATTAATACATTGTTTGGCTTTGCTTTCACGGCGTTACAGGCAGGTTATAATCGTACAGCCATTGAAAAGTTTAATGAATTAAAGGAACTAGACCCTGAATACCACTCATTATATTTAAATTTAGCAAAAGCATATGAGCGGGAGGAAGAGCTTGAAAACAGTTTTAATGCAGTAAAAATGGGCATTAAGCAAGATGAGTTTAATAAAGAGCTTTATTTTTATGGTGGAAAGCTTGCGCTTAAAATTGGCAAAGAGGAAGAAGCAGAAAATTTATTTCGCGAGGCATTAGCTCTTGATCCGGAATACACGGAAGCAGCGGTAACACTGAATAAATTATTCATCCGACAGGAAAGATATGAGGATATGTTAGAAATTACTCAAATGTTGGGTGAGCTTGCGGAGGAAGAACCTCGTCTTCTGTGGGATGCTGCTATTGCCTATGAGAAGCTAGAAGAATATTCACTGGCATTAAACAAATACAATCGTGCATATACTTTCTTTAAAGAACAACCTGATTTTCTTTCGGATTATGGATATTTTCTTATAGAAGAAGGAAAAACAGCTGATGCTATCGAAGTTTTTAATAAGCTCATGAAAATCGAACCAAACAACTTAGAATATCGTGACATGATTGAAAGGCTTTCTGAATGATTTAATTGTATGTGGAAAAAAAGGTGTTTGGGAATGTTGTCAATTTAGAACGCAGAGGAGGGAATCTAACATGTCAGCCCTTGTTTCTGTCAACGAGAAAAAAGATTTTATTCGCTGGTTTTTGAACCATTATCAATTAAAGAGACGCGAATGTGTTTGGATCTTAAATTATTTAATGAGTCACGACCAGCTAATGGAGAAAGTGCATTTTGTTGAGCAGGCACAATACTGCCCTAAGGGTCTAGTAATGTCTACTCATTGTGTGGATGAAGTGCCTTTCCGGTTTTATAAAGAAAATATAATGACAACTGATGCTGAAAAATCTTTTCATGATATTCGGTTAAATCGTGAAGAAGATATTTTTATTCAACTTAATTTTCACGCATCAAATAAAGCGCACCAGTATGCAGCAGTGCTAGAAGAAAACCCATATATGCCTAAAAACCTGCAAATAAGTGAAAAAGAGCGTCTAATTGCTGAAAGATTCCTTGCAGAGAGCATTGAAAAATTTCAACAGGATTTACTTTTACAGAAAATTGATGAAGCATTAGATAATCATGATGAAAAAGAGTTTTTAATGTTAACCGAACAACTGAAAAAGATGAAGAGAACGTAATATTCGCTTGCTATTTTTAGCAGGCGGATATTTTTTTGTAGACCGATAGTTTGGTCGGTCATAGGAAATAAGTCTTCATGAGTTAATATACGTTTTTCGGTGTTTTAACAATTAAGATAGTGATATGATAAAGAGGAAAAAAATAGATAATGGAGTGAAGTAGATGAGATGGGTTTCTCAAGAAATTGACATGTACATAAAATCAAAAGAGTATGTTGATACAGCTATTATGCTATTATTACCAGTTTCTTTTGAAAATGATATGAAGCAAACGGCTAGTATGTCTGAGTTTATTTCTTTGCTAGGCTTACAGATTGAAAGACAGTTTCGAGGTAGAGTATTAATGCTGCCTAGTCACTCATATTTAAAATCATTAGCAGCTGACAAGCTCGTTAGTGATGTAAGGGTATGGGAGGAGAACTTGTTTGTAGAAGGCTTTAAAAACATTTTTTATCTCACATCTGATAGCTTTTGGAGATCCTATGAAGATCAGTTAGAAGGTAGTTTAATTTGGCTACCTTCATTGCCGCTAGAACATATAGATGAGAGCACTCGAAATTCGATTCTTGACGACCAAGTAAAGCAATTAGTTAGCTTATTTCTGCAAAAATGGCAAAAAAAAGACTAATTGTAAGATAAGTCATATCTTTGCCATTCTTTGGACAAGGATTATATTGATCTTCAATACATATTGGTATATCATGGTTATGTCCTAGTTTTATATTGTGTTATTT
>JAEWIG010000338.1 GCA_023387295.1 Bacillota bacterium
AATTCGATAGCTGATCCCGATCCGATTTAGGGAAGCGGCAAATTCACTTGGATTTGTTGTGACAATAAATAAGATGGCTGCTGGAATAACGGTTAAATATTTAATCGTCACATTAAATTGGTAAAACAGCTGCTCTAATGTGAGATTATACCGTCCTGCAATCTCAAACAATACATGGCTTGTACCGTAAATTTTCACACCTTCTTGGGGAGAAAATAGGTAGATAGCAATGTTGTTGATAAACAAGAATAGTAAGATAAAGATTAGTATGAAGGCAATTTCCTTTAATTTTATCTTCGAAATATAGAAAATCCACACGCTTCCCCAAAAAAGCAAGACAAGGATTCGTGTATCATAAGTAAGCATGGCGGCTGACGACCATAATAGGAAGCACACCATTTTTGTTACACCTGTAAGCTGATGAACTGGGGACTTTCTATCAATATATGCAAGCATTTCTACTGCCATATCTTTCGAACCTCCTTATCATAGGCGATAAAGCGTCGAACAAATTCTCTCGGTTCCGATATTTCGGCACGAGTCGCCAATTCAAATAATGAGGTTTCCTTTAAATTCGCTTTTTGAATAATATCATCATCGGTTAAAATATTGACGGCAGTATCATCAGCCATTTTCTTACCTCCAGCGATAACGATCGCACGAGGTGTATACTCAAGCATTAAATGCATATCATGTGTAATCAACAGAATCGTTACACCTTGCCGGTTCAGCTCTACTAAAAACTCCATCATTTCAGTGTAATGGCGAAAATCTTGTCCGGCAGTTGGCTCATCAAGAATAATAACTTCTGGCTCCAATACTAAAATGGAAGCAATCGTTACCCGTTTTTTCTGCCCAAAGCTTAGCGCCGAAATGGGCCAGTTGCGGAATGGATAAAGCCCACAGATCTTGAGGGTTTTCTCTACTCTTTCCTTTATCTCATCTTCAGGTACTCCACGGATAACGAGTCCTAACGCAATTTCATCATAAATTAGATGCTTAGAAATCATTTGATTCGGATTTTGCATGACCATGCCAATGCGGAGTGAACGTTCTTTAATCGTATCCTCCGTTATATCGCGTCCTTCATAGAGGATTTGCCCTGAGCTTGGCTTTTCAAATCCGCAAATTAACTTTGACAGTGTCGATTTACCAGCACCATTTTTGCCAACAATACTAACCATTTCACCTTTATTTATCGTAAAAGAGACATCAGAAATCGTTTTCTGTTCTTGTTTATAGCTGAAGGTTAGATTTCTCAACTCTAAAATAGGTTTCGTTTGAGGTCTTTCTTCTAATGGAATTGCTTTTGCAAACCAGCCTGAAAGTTTATCTTTAACCTTATCAATATCAAAAGTATGAATATGTGATGGCTTTAAGTCAGAAGTTATTTCGCAGCCTGCGAATTTTGCAGCCTTTACATAAAGTGGCTCACGAATATAGCAATCTTCTAAAACAGATGAGGCTAATAACTCATCTGGTGTCATATTGCTAACAATCCTACCTTCATTGACGACAATAATCCGATCTACATGACAATGAAGAACATCCTCTAATCTATGTTCAATAATGACAACTGTCGTTTTTGTTTCTTTTTGTATTCGGTCAATTAATTCAATCGCATACTTTCCTGTCGCAGGATCTAAATTCGCCAGTGGCTCGTCAAATAATAGGATTTCTACATCATCAACCATGACTCCAGCAAGAGAAACTCGTTGCTTTTGACCGCCAGATAAATGATGAAGAGAGGAATCTAAATACGCATCCATTTCTACCATTTTGGCAACATCTGAAACGGTTGAATGCATTTGCGCTTGTGGAGTGCAATCATTTTCTAGCGCAAAAGCGATGTCTTCCGCAACCGTTAAACCAATGAATTGACCATCAGGATCCTGCAAGACAGTACCTACCTTTTTGGAAAGAGAAAAAATATCTAAATTCTTGGCTTCCTCACCAATGATTTCAAGACTCCCTGTTACATCCCCTTTATAGGAAAAAGGCACAAGGCCATTCATGCAATGACCAATTGTGCTTTTTCCTGAACCAGAGGGACCGACAATGAGAACTTTTTCTCCTTCATAGATTGTTAGGTTCATATCATGTAAGGTTGGTTTTGCCTGGCTCCGATATTTAAATGTGTAGTTTTTAAATTGAATGACTGGTTTTTTCATCTAAATTCTCCTAGAAAATAGCGCATGTATTTACATTTCTTTATCAAGACTTCCACTCTGGCTACGTGTTTTCGCATATGTTAATAATAATAATGTTCCGATAACTCCAACTGTGACCATGTTCGCGACTCCAGCAATTGCTCCTTGAAAGTAAACTTTATTAGCAGGTTCAGCATAGATTAGGACGTCTAAAAAAGGAGCAACGAAGAACCAGCCAACGGCTTGAACAACAATCTGAACAATATTAAAGGTAATGATTTTATTTTTATTAAAAATACCTGACTCAATATCAATCTTTTTCCAAGCGAAACCGATAGATAAACCGACAAGTCCAGATACAATCACCCAACTCCACCAAATCGAACCGTAAAAAATTAAGTCTTTAAGCGCGTGGCCAATTAAGCCAATTAATCCACCTGCAACAGGTCCAAAAATAATCGACATTAATGCAAGAAAGCCATAAGAAGTTTCAATCGTTGTGTTTGGAATTCCAGTCGGAATGGAAACGAATCTTCCGAGGATGACAAATACTGCTGCTCCAATCCCAATAGCTACAATCGTTTTAATCGATAATAAATTTTTTGACATTGTTTTTCCCTCCTAAAGGTATGAAAATTTTTTTAATTGTAAATAATTTTTGGTGCTTTGCGAATAGAAATTTTCCACTTTGCACCTGTTTCTATATGATAGGCATTAGCAAATGAGCCTTGATTAATGGCAACACCGATTTTATCGAGTGAATTAACAAATAATAATGGTTCACCTAAATGACTATCTGCGAATGAGCGGCCAAAGGTCATAATGTTTTTATAAACTTGGCGTGTATCATTTTCTATCGTTACTTCAAAGGAATCCCCGTAGGTTACTCCAAGTTCTTTAAAAAGGGTACGTTCAATATTCGTCCATAAATTTCCGAAACGCACATCAAGGATATCAATATTTCCTCTTAATGTAGAATGCTCTATCTTTGCCGTCGATTTAGGTATTTCAATAATTGAATCAACTGGCACTTCTGGACCAACCTCTTCGTATGTGATGATACCAGCTGCAAGTCTCGCACCTGTAAATGCATACACATCGCGACCGTGAAAAGTATAAGATTCACCAGAGTTCGGCAGGCGATTAATCGTTTCATCAATCATCCTTGCTTCGATAATCCCGATGTTTTCTTTAATATGAGTTAAAGTTCCGTTATCAGGCGTGATAATGTATTGATTCTGCGTTGTTTTAACAACGATGCTTCTTCTATCTGAGCCGACACCTGGGTCAACGACAGAAACGAAGACAGTTTCTTCCGGCCAATAGGAAATGGTTTGATATAAACGGTAAGATGCCTCCCATATATTATATTGAGGAATATCATGAGTTAGGTCATAAATCTTAAGTGTTGGTTCAACAGATACTGCAACTCCATACATCGCACTAACAGCACCGTCACTTGTACCGAAATCTGTTTGTAAAATCAAATGATTGTTCATCTTATTTTTCCTCCAAGTCGTATTCTAATTGAAAATCCTTATAACTTATTTTTTAAGCAAAATAAGTTTTCCATGCGTATTTCTTTATCACACCCCTTAAAAACACAAAAAACCACGTCTTTATCTAATGTCAAACTAGATAAGGACGTGGTTTATAACTCACGTGGTACCACCTTAATTTACTGTTTGCTCAAACAAACAGCCTCTGCAAGTACGAGAGCAAAATAGATAGCTCTTTATACTGTGGTATTGATAACGAGTACCAAATCTCGTCGGAACCTAATCATATTGATCAAAAAAGGATTCAATACTTTCAGCACGAAGCTCTGAGGCCATTGTTCGGATTAGTATTTTTGCTTCTTTTCAGCTACCGAAGCTCTCTGTGTAAAATAGATTAATCGTACTTTTCCTCTTCATTGCTTTCATTTAAAATATGAAATTATTGGATATGAAACTGATTATAATCATACCATTAAGAATAGTCAATAGAATTTTTTTATTCTAAAAATTAATCAGAAATGCGTTGACACGTTCTTTATAATGAACTAAAATGAAAATGAATTACAAAGACCCTGTGAAAACAGTTAGTCTTATTTAATTTGCAAGAATTTTTTCTTTTTTTTATTAATATAATGTTCTTTATAAAGAAAAAAACCATTAGTTTGCTATGTAGGATGAAATAAAAATGAGTTACTCTTTTTTTTGCTTTAACTGTTCTATATTAAGAACTAATCATTCTTTTTAACGTTGGTGATGTCTCCTTACCACTATCAATGGAGGCACTCGGTCATCCTGTGGGTTGAAAAACCTTAGACGCACAAAGTCGTCGATAGGGTGATGTGAGGACGGGTTAGATGCCCTTTTTATTAATATGATTCATTACATAATATTAAGCTAGATTTTTAATAGAAAGGAGGAAGAAAAATGCCTTATCATAAACGATTACCGCTTCTAATAGCGATTGATTCTATTTTTATTTTAACAGCAGTGTTATTAAGTACTATCTTATTCCGTGAACAATTCATTGCTAAGCCTACTCTTCTAACAATCATTTTTTCTTTAATCATTTGCTATCATATCTTTTCTTTTTATCTCAAATTATATAAAAAGGTTTGGGAGTATGCGAGTATTGGAGAATTAGTTGCCATTCTGAAGGTTGTCTCATTCTCAGTGATCTTAGTGCTGGGTTTACAGGCGGTTTTTCTAGACATTCAAGTCAGGTTTTTATTTGTGACATGGTTGCTTCTCATGTTTTTTATAGGAGGTTCCCGCTTCTATTGGCGTGTTTCACGTCATAAGCTAATTGGGAATGCTGAAAACAGAAGGAGAGCTTTAATTGTGGGGGCAGGTTCAGCAGGGACAATGGTCGTTAGGCAGCTGCAAAAAAATAAAGAAGCAAATCTTTATCCTGTTGCTTTTATCGATGACGACGTGAAAAAGCATCACCTTCATGTCCTTGGCCTTCCAGTTGTCGGTAACAGTAGTTCTATTGAACATGTAGTGAGAGAGTTCCATATTGATAACATTATCATTGCGGTTCCTTCCTTACATAGAAAAGATTTAAACAAAATCTTTCAAGAATGTATGAAGACAGAGGCAAAAACACAAATACTGCCTTTACTAGAGGATTTGGTAACTGGAAAAATATCTGTTAATCAATTTCGTGATGTTCAAGTGGAGGATTTATTAGGAAGAGAACAGGTTGAACTAGATAGTGAAAGTATCTCCGACTACATTACGAATAAAGTGGTGTTAGTGACTGGGGCTGGGGGCTCAATAGGCTCTGAAATTTGCCGACAAGTCATTAAATTTCACCCTGAAAAAATTGTTTTACTAGGACATGGTGAAAACAGTATTTATTCAATCGAAATGGAGTTGAGAAAGCTTTGTCATGGTAGCCTAGTTAATATTGTGACAGAAATTGCAGATATCCAAGATGACCGGAAGATGAATGAGGTAATGGAGTTGCATACTCCGGATGTTGTTTATCATGCAGCAGCACATAAGCATGTGCCCCTAATGGAAAGAAATCCAGAAGAAGCAGTGAAAAATAATATGATTGGAACGCTCAATGTTGCAATGGCTGCAAGCATTCATAATGTATCAACCTTTGTGATGATTTCCTCAGATAAAGCGGTGAATCCGACAAGCGTAATGGGGGCGACGAAACGATTAGCCGAAATGATCATTCAAGATATGGATCGTAAAAGTAGAACGAAATTTCTCGCAGTTCGGTTTGGCAATGTATTAGGAAGCAGAGGAAGCGTTATCCCGTTATTTAAAAAGCAAATTAAAGAAGGTGGACCGGTAACCGTAACACATCCAGATATGGTTCGTTATTTCATGACTATCCCTGAAGCATCAAGATTGGTTATTCAAGCCGGAAGCCTTGCTCATGGCGGAGAAACATTCGTCTTAGACATGGGTTCTCCAATTAAAATTGTTGATTTAGCAAAAAGCTTAATTATTCAATCAGGAAATTCTGTCGAAGAAATAGGCATTGAATTCTCAGGTATGAGACCAGGAGAAAAGCTATTCGAAGAACTATTTTATTCAAATGAAATTCATGAAGAGCAGGTATTCCCAAAGATTTATATCGGAAAAACTCCTGACATTTTTATTGATGAGATAGAGGAGTTATTGTTAACCTTTTCAGCCTTAAGTAAAGAGGGGCTGAGGGATGCATTACTAGCTTTGGCAAATAAAGAAACAGTTAAGGAAAAAGTACTTTCTGTATTAAGTTGAGAAAAATTTTTTCGGAGATTTTTCAATATTAGTCAATCTATCTCCATCAGCTGGGGATAAAATTCAATTGACCGATGCGATTAATAAGCTGACGAAGAGCCGGAAGTACTTGTATATGATTTTGAAAAGATTGTTGGAATGGAGAGAGAAAGTGATTACTTAAATTATCAATACTGGGAGTGGATATATGAAGAGAATAATAGATTTACTAATTTCATTAAGTGGATTATTAATTTTGTCTCCATTCATATTGCTAATTGCGATAGTTGTTAAGTTCAAATTAGGATCCCCGATTATTTTTAAACAACAAAGACCTGGACTGAATGGGAAGCCCTTTTACCTTTATAAGTTTCGCAGTATGAGTAATGAACGTGATGATGAAGGAAATTTATTACCAGAATATCAACGATTGACTCCTACTGGAATTTTCCTAAGAAAATTTAGTTTAGATGAGTTACCTCAATTAATAAATGTAATAAAAGGAGATATAAGTTTAGTTGGACCACGCCCTTTGTTAATGGAATATCTACCACTTTACTCAGAAGAACAAGCAAAAAGGCATTTAGTCAAACCGGGAATAACGGGTTGGGCACAAGTTAATGGACGTAATGTAATTAGCTGGGAAGAAAGGTTTAAATTTGATGTCTGGTATGTTGAAAACCAAACATTATCGTTGGATATAAAAATATTCTGGCTAACTTTTAAAAAGGTTGTTCGATCAGAAGGTGTCATTCAGGATGAACAAGAATTCCGAGGAACTGAGAATAAAATGAAAGTGGAAAATGGAAAAAGATATTTAGGGTAGTGAAACCATAGGGAGCTGTTGAATGTTGGAAATTACTTTAATGAAAGAAAGAATTTCACTTTCTGTACCTCATATGAGTGGAAATGAAATGAAGTATATAAACGAGGCGTTCGAAACAAATTGGATTGCCCCATTAGGTTCTAATGTCGATGCATTTGAAAAAGAAATAGCTAATTATGTAGGAGCTAAAGGAGCTGTTGCAGTGAGTTCAGGAACTGCAGCAATTCATTTAGCTCTTATTTTATTGAATGTAGAAAAAGGCGATACTGTTTTCTGTTCTAGTTTAACGTTTGTGGCATCTGCTAATCCAATCCTATATCAAGGAGCGGAACCGGTATTTATAGATTCGGAACCGGAAACTTGGAATATGTCACCGATTGCACTGGAGAAAGCGTTCAAGGAAGCCGCTGAAATTAATAAGCTGCCAAAAGCAGTCATTGTTGTGAATCTATTCGGACAGTCAGCGAAAATGGATGAACTTACTTCAATTTGTGAGAAATATAATGTACCAATGATTGAAGATGCTGCAGAATCTCTTGGATCAACTTACAAAGGAAAAGCAAGCGGTACGTTTGGAGAATTTGGCATTTTCTCTTTCAATGGCAATAAAATTATTACCACATCAGGTGGGGGGATGTTAGTCTCAGATAATATCGGAGCCTTAGAAAAAGCAAGATTTTTGGCAACACAAGCAAGAGAACCGGTCAGACACTATCAACATCACATGATTGGATATAACTATCGATTGAGTAATGTTTCAGCTGGGATTGGTAGAGCACAACTTGAAATATTAGATAACAGAGTTAAGAGAAGAAGAGAAATTTATCAACTTTATGAACAGGAATTGTCAAATATCCCAAGTATTACATTTATGCCAGAACTACAAGGAACTTATTCAAATCGTTGGCTGACAGCGTTAACAATTAACGTAGATTTTGCTGGTGTGTCAACTTACGAACTAATAGATTATTTAGAAAGTGAAAATATCGAAGCGAGGAATGTCTGGAAACCAATGCATATGCAACCACTTTTTGAAGGATATTCTTTTTATCCACATTTAGCAAATGATGTTTCTGAACGGCTTTTTAGTAACGGTTTATGTCTGCCATCTAGTTCAAGTATGACAATAGATGAGCAAATGAGAGTAATAGATTGCTTAAAAAGTAAACTTTTAGTTTAGATGATACTATGTTTACACCCTATAAAGGATGACCGAATATATAAATTTTCATGTCACCACTTCAAATATTTTAAGTAATAATCTAACTAACATCGAACTCAACTATGAAGAATCCCAAAACAAGTAATCATGTAGTTTGAATTCGTTAAGCATGCATGATTGGAGGGTAATATGAAGGAAACGATCAGCTTGAAAGAAATTTTAATGATTATGTTGAAACGATGGAAATTAATAATATTTATAACAATAGTAGCAGGGATAAGTGGTGCTAGTATTACTTATTTTGTAATGACGCCTGTTTATAAAGCATCAACACAAATATTAGTGAATCAAAAAGATGCAAATATTCAACTAGATGCATCTCAATTAAGAAATCATATTGAGCTAATTAATACGTACAGTGAAATTATTAAAAGCCAGGTAATTCTTGAAAAAGTAATAGATAATCTAGATCTAGCATATTCTGTAGAACAATTGAATCAAAAGATAACAGTTAGTAGAAATTCAAATTCTGTTGTATTTACTATATCAGTTATCGGTAGTAATGAGGGAATGTCAGTTGATATTGCAAATAATATCTCAGAAACCTTCCAACAAGAAATAAAACAATTAATGAATATAGATAATGTGAATATCCTTGCAAAAGCGAAGTTAAAGGAAAATTCTGTACCAATAAGTCCTCAACCCATTTTAAATATTGCTGTTGCGATTGTCTTTGGTTTGATGGTAGGTACTGGAATGTCCATACTATTGGAGTTTTTTGATAGTACGCTAAAAAATCCTGAAGACATTGAACATTATCTTGATGTCCCAGTATTAGGGAGTGTTCAGAAAATCAGAACAAAGAAAGGGAACTTGGAATATGCCATTCAACAAATAGGAGCTGAGAAGCTTGAGTCGTAGACAGAGAAAAAGTGAAAAAAGAATAATCCCATTAGTAGCACACACACATCCGAAATTACCAATAACTGAACAATTTAGGTTAATTAGAACTAATTTATTATTTTCCTCAGTTGACAAAGAAATTAAACTGCTTGTCGTTACTTCACCTGATTCAGGTGATGGAAAATCTACCACTGCAGCTAATCTAGCAATTGTCTTAGCACAACAAGGAAAACAAGTTTTACTTGTCGATACGGATCTAAGAAAACCATCTGTGCACTATGCATTTAAAGTTAGCAATTTAACTGGTTTAACAAATATATTAACTAGAGAAATAACGTTAAATGAGGGAATTAAATCTACAGTTATTCCTGATTTATTTGTTTTAACAAGTGGACAAATCCCCCCAAATCCTTCGGAATTACTAGGTACAAAATGCATGGAATTACTGATGGAGGAAATGAAGAATCAATTCGATTATGTTGTTTTTGACACACCACCTATCTTAGCTGTTACAGATGCACAAATTATTGCCAACAAATGCGATGGAGTAGTGCTGGTAGTAGCAAGTGGAAAGACTCATCGGGATAAGGCGCTGAAGGCAAAAGAATTGCTCGCTAAAGCAAAATCACACTTACTTGGTGTTGTTGTAAATGGTGTAGGTTCTAAGAAAAGTCAGTATTATCGACAGTACAGTTAAATGGATACCAGATTGCTTGTTTAAGGGGGGATTAACATTTGGTTGATATTCACTGTCATATAATCCCAAATATTGATGATGGTCCCCGTAATTTCTCAGACTTTGTGGATATGGCTACTGAAGCTGTTCGTTCGGGAGTAACAGATATTTTTGCTACACCACATCATCACAATGGCAGATTTGAAAACGAGAAGGGGAAAATTCTAAAACTTACACTAGATTTGAATCAGTACTTATTAAAAATAGGTATTCCGCTTACTATTCATCCGGGTCAAGAATTAAGACTTCATCGAGATATATTTAAGATGATGGAAAAGGATGAAGTACTTACCCTGGGTGATCAGGGGAGGTATTTACTATTGGAACTTCCGACGATGGAACTTCCCACGTATACACATGAAGTTTTTTATGAACTGTTATTAAAGGGAGTCACTCCGATCATTGTGCACCCTGAGAGGAATGCCGCAATTTGTGAGGAGCCTAATCTCCTATATTCATTAGTTCAAGAAGGGGCACTAACCCAGCTAACATCCGGGAGTATAATTGGACATTTTGGAAAAAGAGCAATGGTTACTTCAGAAAAAATGATTGAGCATCATTTAGCCCATTTCATTGCAAACGATGCGCACAATATTAATACAAGGGGATTTTATCTTCAAAAAGCATATGAAAAAATAACTAAATCTAATGGAATTGAAAAAGCATTCTTTTTTAAAGAAAATGCACAATTATTATTAAATGGACAATCCGTGATGTATGAACAGCCTATACAAATTAGAAGAAAAATTTTGGGGATTTTTTGAATTGAACTTGAATTGGGTGAATCAGTTTGAACGTATTATTTTTAACTTTAGCAAATATGGAAAATATCTATGAAAAAGGGATTTACGCTGACCTTGTAAGAGAGCTTTCAAAAAAGGAAATAAAAATGCATGTTATATTTCCTAGTGAGAGAAGGTCAGGTTCGCCAACTGAATTAAAGACCGTAAATAATATAAAGCTTCTAAAGGTAAAGACTGGAAATATTACTAAAACTAATATCATTGAAAAAGGAATTACGACCCTCACAATCGAAAGACAATTTCTTAAAGCAGTAAAGAAGTATTTTAAAGATATTCATTTCGATTTAATTTTGTACACTACGCCACCAATAACGTTTGAGAAAGTTATTTCCTTTTTAAAGATAAAAAATAAATGCAAAACATATTTAATGCTGAAGGATATATTTCCGCAAAATGCAGTTGATATCGATTTATTGAAGAGTGGAAGTATTATCTGGAAATACTTTCGAAGTAAAGAAAAAAAATTATATCAAATTTCAGATATGATTGGATGTATGTCTGAAGGGAATGTTCAATATTTATTAGACAACAATTCTTTTCTTCATAAAAGTAAAATCGAAGTTTTTCCAAATTCTATTGAACCAGTAATTATAAAAGCTAAAAGGGAACGAAATTTCCGTGAAAAATATGATATCCCGCAAGAAGCTACTTTATTTGTGTATGGAGGAAATTTAGGTAGACCTCAAGGAATTGATTTTTTAATTAATGTTATCGAAGAGTTTCATAATGTAGAGAACGGACATTTATTTATTGTAGGTTCAGGAACAGAATATGAAAGGCTTAGAAACCATATTAATTCTTCAAAATTAACAAATGTTAGCTTGTATTCCTTATTACCCAAAATTGAGTATGATCAGTTGCTAGAAGTGGCTGATGTAGGATTAATTTTTTTGGATAGGAGATTCACGATTCCGAATTTCCCATCAAGATTAACATCCTATATGGAGTATTCACTTCCCATTTTGGCAGCAACTGATAAACATACAGATGTAAGAGAGATGTTGAGGCAATCAGAATGCGGTTTATGGACAGAAAGTGGGGATATCAATAATTTTTTAGAAAATGCCAAATTGTTTTCCGATAATATTACTTTAAGGAAAGTAATGGGAGAAAATGGAAGAGTGTATTTAGAAAAGCATTTTGATATTAGAAAAACAGTAAATATCATATTAAAGCATCTATGAGAGGAGATGATTTCAGTTGTTTAGAAATAAAACATTATTGATTACAGGCGGAACGGGTTCTTTTGGAAATGCAGTTATGGAAAGGTTCCTTCATTCGGACGTGAAAGAAATTCGCATTTTTTCCCGTGATGAAAAAAAACAAGATGATATGAGGAAAAAATTTAATAGTGAGAAGCTCAAGTTTTATTTGGGTGATGTTAGAGACAAGGCTAGTGTAACTAATGCAATGCATAATGTAGATTATATATTCCATGCTGCTGCCCTTAAACAAGTACCCTCCTGTGAGTTTTTTCCACTTGAAGCAGTAAAGACAAATGTAATAGGAACAGATAATGTATTAACAGCTGCCATTGAATTTGGTGTAAAAAAAGTCATTTGTTTATCAACTGATAAAGCGGCCTATCCAATTAATGCAATGGGGATTTCAAAAGCAATGATGGAAAAAGTTTTTGTAGCTAAATCGAAAACGATATCAGAAGAAAAAACATTAATTTGTGGAACGAGATATGGAAATGTAATGGCCTCTCGTGGTTCTGTTATTCCTTTGTTTGTTGAGCAAATTAAAAGCGGAAAGCCAATAACTATAACAAATCCGAAAATGACAAGATTCCTTATGAGCCTAGAAGAGGCAGTGGAACTTGTCATTTTTGCGTTTCATAATGCTAAAACAGGTGACATGATGGTTCAAAAAGCACCATCTTGTCACATAATTGACTTAGCAGAAGCACTGTTAGAGCTTTTTCATGCGGATAATGAGATCAAATTAATTGGAACACGGCATGGAGAAAAGCTGTATGAAACCCTTTTAACAAGGGAGGAGTTTTTGGTAGCAGAGGACTTAGGTGGATTTTTCAGAGTTCCAGTAGACAATCGTGATTTAAATTATGATAAGTATTTTGTCGAGGGAGATAATAGCTCATCAGTAGAAGAATATAACTCACATAATACAAAAATATTAAATAAAAAGGAAATAAAAGAGAAATTACTTGAATTGGATTTTATTCAAAAGGAATTAGAAACCATCAAAGTAATGTTATAGAAAGAAGTTGATAATAGGTGAAAATACTTGTTACTGGAGCAAATGGATTTGTCGGCAAAAATTTAATTGCTGAATTGATGAACAGGGGTTATGAAGAAATTTTAAAGTTCAACAGAGATTCTGATTTAGCAACATTAGATGTTTATACGAAGGAATGTGACTTTGTTTTTCATTTAGCCGGTGTGAATCGTCCGAAACAAGAAAGTGAATTTATGGCAGGTAATTATGAATTAACGGGAAAATTATTGGGATTCTTAAAAAAACATGATAATAAATCTCCAGTGCTTTTTACTTCATCTATACAAGCTGAACAAGATAATCCCTATGGAAGAAGCAAAAAAGCAGCGGAAAATTTATTGTCTTTTTATAGTGAGGAAACGGGTGCAAAAGTCTTTGTTTACAGACTACCTAATCTATTTGGAAAATGGTGCAGACCGAATTATAACAGTGTAGTAGCAACATTCTGCCATAATATCGCAAGAAACAATGAGATTCAACTTCACAATTCGAATGCGGAGCTTACTTTATGCTATATCGATGATGTAATTACTGAATTTATCAGTGCACTTGAGGGATATGAAACTAGGAATGAGAAAGGGGGATGTTTCGTACCATATGCACATAAGATAACGGTTGGTGAGGTAGCTGAAAAACTATATTCCTTTAAAAGTAATCGTGAGTCCTTAATTATGCCATCCCTGGAAAAGGACTTTGACAGAGCTTTATATAGCACGTTGCTATCATATTTTGAAGAGGATAACTTCTCATATAAATTAAAGAAAAATGTGGATAATCGTGGCTGGCTTGCGGAGTTCATAAAATCGAAAGAATCGGGGCAAATCTTTATTTCAAAAACGAAACCTGGCATTACGAGAGGAAACCACTGGCATCATACAAAGGTAGAGAAGTTTCTCGTTATTCAAGGCGAAGCTAGTATAAAATTTAGAAAAATTGATTCTGAAAAAATACTGGAGTACAAGGTTAATGGTGAAATGCCAGAAGTAGTGGATATACCAGTAGGTTATACGCACTCTATCGAAAATACAGGTAATGAAGATGTTATTACCTTATTCTGGGCTTGTGAAATCTTTAATCCTGAAAAACCAGATACTTATTTCGTGGAGGTATAGGTAACGTGGAAAAAATGAAAGTTATGACAATCGTAGGAACGAGACCAGAAATTATTAGATTATCAGAAGTTATCAAAGCATGTGATAAATATTTTCACCATGTGTTAGTACACACTGGGCAAAATTGGGATTATACACTCAATGATATCTTTTTTGAGGAATTATCTTTAAGAAATCCGGACCATTTTCTAGGTGTTGTTGGAGATGATCTCGGAGAAACCATGGGAAATATCATTTCTGCCTCATACAAAATTCTTTTAGAAGAAAAGCCAGATGCCCTTCTTGTTCTAGGTGATACAAATAGTTGTTTAAGTGTCATTGCAGCAAAACGACTAAAGATCCCAATTTTTCATATGGAAGCGGGCAATCGTTGCTTTGACCAAAATGTTCCTGAGGAGATAAATCGAAAGATCGTTGACCATGTTGCAGATATTAATCTCCCTTACACAGAGCATAGTCGCCGGTATTTGTTATCAGAAGGAATCCGTAAGGAGCATATATTTGTGACAGGATCGCCGATGACAGAAGTAATAACTAAAAACATGGAAAATATAGAGAAAAGCCAAGTTTTAAAGGAATTAAATTTAGAAAAAGGGAAGTATATTCTTGTATCGGCTCATCGAGAAGAAAATATTGATAACGAGGAAAATTTTCTAAGCTTAATGAACTCAATTAATAAAATTGCTGAAAAATATCAACTACCGATCATTTACTCTACCCATCCACGGAGCTGGAAAAAGATTGAGGAAAGGGATTTTCAATTTTACCCACTTGTTCGTCAGTTACAGCCATTCGGTTTTATCGATTATAACAGGTTGCAGAAAAATGCCTTTGTTGTCCTATCTGATAGTGGTACCCTTTCTGAAGAAGCATCAATTCTAGGTTTTCCAGGTGTTTTAATTCGAACATCAACCGAACGACCTGAAGTGCTGGATAAAGGGACTGTTGTAATTGGAGGCATAACCGAAAAAGAAATTGTTCAAGCAGTTGAATTAAGCAGAATAATGTGGGAGCAGGAGGAAAAGACCTATATTGCTAATGATTACCGTGATGACAATGTATCGGTGAAAGTTGTAAAGATAATTCAGAGCCATACAAGTATTATTAACAATATGGTATGGAGAAAATAGAAAGGGAATTTTTATGAGAGTTGTTTTAATTTGTCCAGCTAATCTACTATATATGCCGTATATTGAAAATTATAAAGGAATCTTAGAAGATAATAAAGTCCCCTATACGATAATCAATTGGGATAGATTTCAAATAGAAAATGACAAAAATGAACTGTCGTATAAGGATAGTAAAATTGGACACCAACGAGGTTTTCTAGATTATTATCTATTTAAGAAGTTCGTAATCAAAAAGCTAGAAGTTAGCAAGTTTGATAAAGTGATTGTATTTGGTTTACAGCTGTCATTTTTTTTGAAAAACTACTTAATTAAGAACTTTAAAGGAAATTATGTCATAGATATACGGGATCATAATAAAATTGTAAATTACTTTAAGATGAATAGGCTTTTTAAAAATTCAGCATTCACGGTTATTTCCTCCCCTGGGTATCAGCAATTTCTACCTGAGGGAGTTGAATATTTGATTAACCATAATTGTCGTTTACAATCATTTGATGAGGTAACAATTAAAAATCATGAGATTAATCAAAATAAAATAAGAGTGGCTTGTATAGGCGCACTTAGAGATTTTGATGTAAATATATCATTTATTAATTACTTAAAAGATAAACAGGAATTCGAGTTGTTTTTTCACGGTGAAGGTCAAATAAATAACCGTATTAACGATTATATCCAGTTAAAGGGAATTGCTAATGTTTTTCTAACTGGTAGATATATGAAGGAACAGGAAGAAGAACTATATGAGAATAGTGATTTAATAAATGTACTTCGATACAGTGATAGCATTAATAATAGAACAGCACTACCAAATCGTTTATATAATTCTGCTAAATATTGCAAACCAATGATTGCACTTAACGGCAGTTACTTGGCAGAGGAAATTGATAAATATAAATTAGGTTTGGTTTTAGATTCTTTCGAGGAAATGGAAAGTAAAATTAATGATTATGTAGATTTGTATGATGTTAATGAATATGAAAATGGAAGACAGGAATTTTTTAATATGGTTTTTAAAGATAACAATAAGTTTATTAAAAGGTTAGAGGGCTTCATCTTATAATATTAAATTAAGGGAAGTTGTTAAATGAATATATTTTATGCTTCTAGTGTATGTTCTAAGAAGAAATTTAAGGAAATTTATGAAACGAATATAGTAAAACCACAGCAGCAAGCCCAAAAATTTCATAGTTTATTTATTAAAGGGCTAGCACAATGGAATAATCAAATATTTGCAATGTCAGCATTGCCAATTAATCACTTAAGTAGTAAAAAAAAATGGAGTGGAAAACAACAAGAAATAGAAGATGAAGTTTCTTATTATTATTTACCATTTATCAACTTCCCAGTTATTAAACATTTATTTATTTTTATATCAGGCTTCCTCACATGTTTATTATGGGGGTTTAAAAACAAGAACAAAATGCTTGTTTGTGATGTATTAAATGTAACAAATTCGGTTTCTGCATTGCTAGTTTCAAAATTATTAGGATTTAAAAGTGTTGCAATCGTAACAGATATTCCAACTTATATGAGCGGTTATTCGTTAGCAAAAAAATCAGGATATAAGGCATTGATTTCTATGTTATATAGAAAAATATGCTCTTTTTTTATGTGCAGGTATGATATGTACATGATTTTGACAGAACAAATGAATGAAGTAGTCAATCCAAGAAATAAGCCTTTTATTGTTATTGAAGGTATGGTAGATAGTGAAATGGTTCATGCATTCAACAATTTAGAAGAAAAATATGAAGAAAAAGTTATTATTTATGCTGGGGCATTATATGAGAAATACGGTATAAAAAAATTAATCGATGCTTTTATGAAAGTGAATATTAAAGAAGCTAGATTATGGTTATTTGGTTCGGGTGAACTAGAGGAAGAGATAAAAAAATATGAAGTAATTGATGAAAGAATCAAATATTTTGGAGTTGTTCCGAATAGAGAAGTTGTTAAAGAAGAATTGAAGGCAACTCTTCTCATAAATCCGCGACCTTCAATAGAGGAATTTACAAAGTTTTCTTTTCCATCAAAAAATATGGAGTATATGGCTTCAGGAACTCCAATATTAACAACGCTGCTTCCTGGGATGATGGAGGAATATTACGAACACATTTATATTATTGAGAATGAATGCGTGGACGGACTAGCAGATACGATTCAAAATATTTTAACGATAGATAAGGAGGAGTTATTCATAAAGGGGGATTTAGCTAAAAAGTTTGTTCTTAGGGAAAAGAGCAATTTAGAACAAGCAAAGAAGTTTATGGAGAAATTTGGATGAGTAAAAATATAGCTACCTTGAATATAAACTCCTTTTCAACTTTTATTAACAGGTGGGTAATCTTTTTAATCTATTGCTGGTGTATTTGGCCATTTTTCAATTTTAAAACAGGTTTCATTTTATTTCTACTTCTGTTTGCCTTGTGGTTTTTGACAACTGACTTTAGCTGGATTTTTAAGGATTTACCATATGATTTACTAATGTTTGTTCTTTGGATTTTTTCTTTTGTCCCATATCTTATTACGGGGAATTTTTATTATGGCGAGATGTTACCGATTCCCGTGCTCATCTCCTTTTTTCTGTTTTTCTTTGGAATATTCATTAACCATTATTATATGTACTACAAAAAAGATATATCGTTTTTGGGGAAAATATCCTTTGCCGCGATTCTACTCTATGTAATTGCGTCTATACAATCTTCAATAGGATTAAAAGAATATCCACTAGCTGCAAGAGCTCTTGCAACAGGTACTGATCCTTTGCAAGGTGTCTATTTATCACTAGGTATCGGCGGATTTGGATTTGTTTATAGTGCGGTATTTATTAATATAGCGCTATTATACTTCCTACTTAAAAAAACACCTAAAGTCCATAGTCTGTTTCGCTATTTTTGTTTAATGGCCTTTATCGTAATTTTAATAATGATTTTTTCTGCTTCCTATGCGACGTCTTTATTATTTATGTTCCTAGGAACTCTTTTTGTTTTTGTAATTAAAGGAAAAAAGAGTTTAGTCTTTAGTGTTATTCTCTCTTTTTTCTTTTTTCTTATTTTTCCGAAAGAACTGATCGGCTATTTCTTGATTGACGTAGCTTCATTATTTGAAACAAATAATGTTCTCAGTGCAAAATTTATGGATTTTGCACAAGGATTTCTAGGTGATTCAGTTGGTTCGCAAACTTCTGCAAGGACTCAACTGTATTTAGCATCTTTAAAAACTTTTTTACAAAACCCTTTATTCGGTATATATGGTCCATTTGGAAATGCAATCAATGCAGAAGTTGGTGGACATTCCGGATGGTTGGATTTGCTTGCGTATTACGGTTTATTTGGCTCAATTCCATTATTTATTGCAATCTTTTTAAATTTTAGAAAACAACTGCGATATTATGCTAATCATCCATATTATAATATTTTGCTGACAGCCCAAATTTTATTTGTTTTTTTTGGTTTTATAAACCCAGTTATTTCAATTTATCAAATTGGTTTTGTTTATTTTACTGTTATTCCAGCAATACCATTTTTAGCGAATGCTTTTTCGAGTAAAGAATTAAAGGAGATTTCAAATGAAGGTATTATGGGTTACTAATATACCATTACCAGAAGCCAGTTTGCTTATGAACGAAAAGCCAGTTCCTTATGGTGGTTGGTTAATAAATGCAGCTATCGGATTAGTTAGAGAGAAGGGTATAAAACTTGCAATATCTTTTCCAAAAAAGAATATTACTGGAGTAAAAAAAATAAAAGGGGAGGGCATAAATTATTATCCATTTTCTCCAGTTGGTGATAATTTGCAATCACTTGAAGATAATCCAAATTTGATGAAGATAATCGATGATTTCGAACCAGATCTGGTCCATATTTTTGGAACAGAATATTCCCATTCGCTTGCTATGATTAACATATGTAAGAAGAAAAATATTCATGCAGTGATATCTATTCAAGGCCTGGTATCTTTTATTGCAAAGCATTATTTGAATGGGATACCTGCGAGGGTTCGGAAACAATATACCTTTAGGGATTTTATTAAACTAGATAATCTAAAACAACAACAAAGGAAGTTTATGCAACAGGGATTGTTAGAGGAAGAAGCTCTACAAAAGGCTATTCATGTCATTGGTCGAACAACTTGGGATAAAGCCTGCACAACATTAATAAATTCAAATATTAATTATCATTACTGTAGCGAAACAATGCGGGATGCATTCTATAAGGATGTCTGGAGATTAGAAAAATGTGAAAGATATTCAATTTTCATTAGCCAGGGATCATATCCATTAAAAGGACTACACTTCATTCTTGAATCAATGCCGATTATCTTAAAGCAGTTTCCAAGTGCAAAGCTTTATATCGGTGGACAAAATATTACGATTACAGATAATTTTAAACAAACATTAAAAATCTCTTCATATGGAAAGTACATTAAAAAATTAATAAAAAAGTACAATCTGCAAAATAATGTTGTTTTTACTGGGGTATTAAGTGAAGAGGAAATGAGAAATCGTTATATAAAGTCTCATGTTTTTGTTTGTCCTTCTTCAATTGAAAATAGCTCAAATTCATTAGGAGAAGCGATGCTACTCGGAGTCCCATCTATAGCATCAGATGTAGGCGGTATTTCTGATTTACTTACTCATAAAGAGGAAGGGTTTTTATATCAAGCAGATGCACCTTATATGCTTGCCTATTATATCAGTGAGATCTTTAAAAATAACAAGGTGGCTTTGAGACTTTCAGGGAAATCAAGAAAAAAGGCGTTAAAATTATATGACAAGGAACAGAATCTGAATAGATTGATAGAGATATACAACGAGATTAATGCGGAGGGTGAGAATCAAAAGATTTTAGGAAAGAGGAAAATATATGAATCCAATGGTTAGCATAGTCTGTACAACTTACAATCATGAGAAATTTATTGCTAATGCAATTGATAGCTTCCTTATGCAGGTTACTGATTTTGATTTTGAAATACTTATTGGGGAAGACTGTAGTACAGATAAGACTAGAAAAATAGTAGATGAATACGCAAAGTTAAATCCAAATAAGATTACATTAGTAACCTCGGAAAAAAATGTTGGTGCTATGCAGAATTTTTATCGACTTTTTCAAAGATCTAAAGGAAAATATATTGCAATTTGTGAGGGAGACGATTTCTGGATAGATCCATTAAAACTACAAAAACAGGTAGATTATTTAGAGGAGAATCCAGAGTGTACCTTATGTTTTCATAATGGTGAAGTAGTGGATTCCCTTAATAAAAAATTAGATAGATTGGTTGTCCCATGGTTAAAAAATAACAAAAAGTATTTCGGGGATAAAAGTAAACGTTATACAGCTGGTGAGCTAGCTTTGCTAGGATATATTCCTACTGCTTCTTTTCTCTTTCCAAAGTTTCTACTAGAGAATCCACCAGAATGGAGCTTCCGATCAGTTGTTGGTGATAACGTAATAAAACTTATTACTGCTAGCCATGGATATGCATATTATATGAATGAAGTAATGTCTAGTTATAGAATTGGTGTAGGT
>JAEWIG010000340.1 GCA_023387295.1 Bacillota bacterium
ATCTTAAGTGATGCTAGTTCTGATTTAACTTCAGCTTTTGTTAAAGAATCTGTAGCTTGAATTTCTATACGCGTACCTTGTGTAAAATCAATTCCTAAATTCAAACCAAAAACAGATACAATGATAATCCCCGCAGCCATTAAAGCACCAGAAACCATATAGTAAATTTTTCTTGGTTTTACAAAGTCAAATCGATCAAACTTAGTTGATAAATCATGAGTATCTAAATTTTCGGCAATATCGTGAATAGCGTTTTTATTGACGCCAAACCAGTCTGGTTTTTTATTAAATAAATTGCTGTTTACCCATAGGCCTAACAATAATCTTGAACCATAAACAGCTGTTATGAAGCTTACTAAAATACTGATAATCAGCATTGTGGCAAATCCTTTTACAGAGCTTGTCCCGTAAAAGAAAAGCACACCTGCTGCCAAAAGCGTTGTAATATTCGCATCAAAAATTGACGCAAATGAGTTTTTACTTCCCGCTTGGAATGCAGACTTAATCGTTCTTCCTACTCTTATCTCTTCTTTAATTCGCTCATAGGTAATGATGTTTGCATCAACTGCCATCCCGACTCCAAGAATAAGTGCAGCGATTCCAGGTAATGTTAGAACACCATTCATCCAATCAAAAATAAGGAGAATCAAGAAAATATAAATTGATAATGTTACCGTTGCAATGAAACCAGGGAAACGATAATACACAATCATAAATAAGAAGATAATAGAAATACCGACGATTCCACCAAGAACTGTTTTTTGCAGTGCTTGTTCACCGAATTGAGCACCAACAGATGTTGAATAAACCTCTGTTAGTTTTACAGGTAACGAACCAGCATTTAACAAATCGGCTAATTCTTGCGCTTCTTCAATCGTAAAGCTTCCCACGATTGAAACTGTATCTTGATTAAAAACTTGACTTACCCTAGGTGCTGAAATTAAATGGTCGTTTTCAATCCCATTCGAAGCTTTAAACGAATCTTTGCCTTCTTCAAAATCAAGCCAAATCGCAAGAATATTGTTAGGTTCACCCATCGCAACGATACGTTCGGTTACTTCTTTAAATTTACTCGCACTATTCAACTTAATGGATACACTTGGTCTCCCATTTTCGTCAAAGGTTTGCTTTGCTCCACCTTCAGCTAGATCGGACCCATCCATTAAAGGCTCATCGTTTACATCACGAAAAGTTAAATTTGCTTCAGTAGACAAAATTTCACGTGCTTTGTTTTGATCCGTTACACCAGCAAGCTGAACACGTATTCGATTTTCACCTTCTACTTGAATATTAGGCTCACTAACACCTAACACGTTTACCCGCTTATCCAATGCTTTTGCCGTACTAACTAAAGCCTCTTTATCGATTTTTTGACCATCTTCTAAAGGAGAAACTTCATATAGAACCTCAAATCCACCTTGAAGGTCTAAGCCTAGTTTAATATCATTTAAAATTCCTTTTGTTGTTGTCCCAGCTATACTTCCGAATAATACCAAAATCAGGAAGAAGGCAACTATACGACCACGCTTTACCATTATGTAAAAATCCTCCTTAATTCAAAGCCTACGAAAGGCTTACGAGCATGTAACCGGCTGTTATCATTCCAATAACTTAACATTAAAAACATTATGTAAGAAACAATGCATCGACCGGAAATTCCATTATTCATTATGAAACAGTTTGGAAAAGCTGTCAATTTTTCTACGACTATTTTAAAAGCTCTCGAAGCTCATCCTCATCATTAAATGAAAATTCAGCCTCTTTAAAAGCTTCCACTGTCGCATAATTAATAAATTCACCAACCTTAATGGACATGATATCGGAAACCACTTCATGTACTAATTTAGGTTCCGTTTCTTTCCGCCATTTTTTTCTCGTCAAAAAATTCCAAAGCTCTTGCTCGGTCACTCGCTCATATCCTAACAGTGAAAATTCCTCAAGCTTACTATCCAAAACTACCTTCACGTCTTTACGAAGAAAATCATTCATATGGCTAGTCATAACAAAAGCCCCCTATTTTAGGAAAATAAAATCATGTTATTTAGTTATTATTCGCGCATTTTGAAGGCACGAAATTATTTAAATGCTTGTCATTCTTTGTCCATCTTATTGCATATAGTTAATTGTATATGATCACACCTATTTTGAGAAGGCAGGGAGCACAATGTCTAAGTTTTTAAAAGGAACGATTGTATTACTAGCAGCCGGTCTTGTTACAAGGGTGCTTGGATTCATAAATCGGATTGTGATTGCGAGGTTTATTGGAGAAGAAGGCGTAGGGTTATTTATGATGGCATTTCCTACATTAATTCTTGTCGTTACCATAACCCAGCTCGGTTTACCTGTAGCCATTTCGAAGAATGTGGCAGAAGCCGAAGCACGTGGTGATATGGGAAAAATAAAAAAGATACTAGTTGTTTCCCTTGCAACAACTATTTTACTTTCAGTTATTTTTACACCAGCATTAATCTTACTTGCTCCATATCTTTCCGAAACATTATTTACTGATTCAAGAACGCATTTGCCTTTACTAGCCATAGCTCCAATCGTACCGATCATTGCCGTTTCCTCCGTTATCAGAGGGTATTTCCAAGGTAGACAAAATATGAAGCCTGCAGCCTATTCCCAAGTAATTGAGCAGATTGTTAGAATTTCATTGATTGCTACGATGACTAAAGCATTTCTCCCTTTTGGAATTGAGTATGCAGCTGCTGGAGCAATGTTGGCATCCGTTATAGGAGAACTCGCTTCTTTAATTTTTTTATTAACTACCTTTAAACTCAAGAAAAAATTTAGAGTAAGAAAACAATTTTTCCAATATGTAAAATCAGGTAAATCGACGTTCAATGAGCTTATGAGTATTGCAATTCCGACAACAGGAAGCAGAATGATTGGATCATTAGCTTGGTTTTTTGAACCCATTGTCGTAGCTCATTCTTTAGCGATTGCTGGTGTTGCAGCTATAACTGCTACGAAGATGTATGGTGCGCTCACAGGCTTTGCCTTACCCTTATTAATGCTGCCATCCTTTATTACCTATTCTTTGGCGACCTCGTTAGTCCCAGCGATTAGTGAGGCCAATTCGAAAAACAATAAGCAATTGATAGAATATAGATTGCAGCAAGCACTCCGATTTACATTTCTAACTGGGGGACTAGCTGTCATCATCCTTTATGTTTTATCTGAGGAATTAATGCAGTTAATGTATGGCTCAACAAGTGGCGCTCCTTTTATTAAACTCATGGCTCCATTCTTTATTTTTTATTATTACCAAGGTCCATTGCAGGCCGCTCTCCAAGCAATGAATTTAGCGAAAGCTGCTATGATTAATAGCCTTATCGGAGCAATTGTCAAAACGGCTATTATATTCTTCCTCGCAAGTCAGCCTGCATTCGGGATTAATGGAGTGGCTTTAGGCATTCTAGTCGGATTTGTTCTTGTAACATTGCTTCATTTTGCGACTGTTCTTAAAGCTATCTCATTCACTTTCCATGTTCGGGAATATGTAGTAACGTTTTTTGTCATGGGAGTAGCAGGTTGTAGCGGTTATTTACTGTTGCAGAATATGAACAGTAGCATCCCTCTTGTTGTTCAGGTTTTATTTATTACGTTTTTCATCACCTTCATTTACTCCATTTTGGTCATTTTTTTAGGATTAGTTAAAAAGGATGAATTAAAGCGAATTCCTTGGATCGGAAAACCATTATCAAAATTTTCCTTTCGCTAAGAAAAATCTATGTAAAACATAAGAGAGATCATACATATTTTAGATGTCTCTTACTTCTTTTCATCATGTAAATCAATATAGAATTGACCATTTTCAAAGCTACACAAAGAAATTTTATGAATTTCATTATATCCCCTATCTCGTAGCTGCTGTCTAAGCCATAAATTAGTTTTATTTATTTTTTCTAGATTCGACTCTTGAATGGCTCCATCAAGTATAAGAGGGAGTGTCATACTTCCCTTCTTCTTTTTTTCTTTTTTTAGTACGGATAATTCACCAGTTGTTTCTAAAATAGCAAATTCAACATCGGTAATGTTTTTTATATCATTTACACGTAATTGAAATAATAAATCGTCAAAGTTATAGCGATTCTTTCTCATTGCTTCTTCATCAATCTTACCCTTATTGATAATGATCGTTGGTTTCCCATCAAGCAAGTCACGCAATTTCTTACTTTTTAATGTCGCAAAGGCTAAAGTCATTTGGATGATCATTAATATGATCATGGGAAGGATATTATCAATTAATGACGAATCTGGCTTTTCTATCGCTATCACTGCAAGTTCTGCCAGCATGATAGAGACAACAAAGTCTACCACACTAAGCTGACCAAGTTCCTTTTTCCCCATTATTCTTAAAATGATTAAGATTAATACATACAAAAAAAATGTCCGAAAAATAATGGTTAAATAATTTTCCATTCTCTCTCCCCCTTTATCTGCTTTTCCTCCTTATTGTTCGCATTAAATACTTAAACATGTGTACTTAACTTTTATGTTTTTTGCCAAACAATTGTATTCTATTTTTTCCTTAGCATGAATATGCTTGTACTAAGTAACAGGCAGTCTATCGCCTAAAACTATAGTGAAGAGAAGGGAGAGGGGCACTATCGAAGAGTCTAGAAATGTCAGCGGTGCTGTCCTTTATGGGATTATTGTTATTTTTGTATTGGCTATTTTAAGCAGCTTCGTTTTTTCTTTATTACTGAAGTTCACCTCACTTCAAGAAACATCGTTAACCTATATTACAACCGCAGTCTCATTCGTAGCACTTTTCATTGGAGGCTTTATTTCTGGAGGAAAAGGAAAACAAAAGGGCTGGCTACTTGGAGGATTAACGGGATTGATTTATTCCCTAATTATTTTTTTATTCCAATTTTTAGGACTAGATAGCCTATTTACAATCGAACAAATTATCTATCATTCATGTTACATACTTACCGCAATGATGGGTGGCATTCTTGGTGTTAATATGTCCAATAGCAGGTCAAGCTCAGCTTAAGATGAAATTTAATAAATAGGATGAAAACACAGCTAGAAAAGTTGAGGGAAGGGAACAAAAAAGAAGTGGAATCGTTAAATTCCACTTCTTTTTTGTCTTTAAGGCTTGTCTTTTTTACTTTGACAGTAAATCTCCAGATGCTTCAGTTACTTCACGAATAGCTCCGCGATCGTATGTAAGACGGCTACCATCTCCACATTTGATGACTACTTTTCCTTCATCAATTGCATCGATAAAACCGTGAAGACCTCCAATTGTAACAACCTTATCTCCCTTTTTCAAATCGTTCTGCATTTGCTGAACCGCCTTTTGACGTTTCTGCTGCGGACGAATAAGTAAAAAGTAAAATAAAACAAACATTAACAACAGTGGTCCTATTGTACCAATCAGTTCCATTACATTCCCTCCTTCCATCAAGTATTTATGCTCAGAAATAAAGGTATTCCCCTATTTGAACAATCACAATTTTGAAGCATGAATCAAATTCGCCTTGGCGTATTTGCGTCCAGATTTTTATCGGGCTTGCCCGATAAATTCCTTTAAAAAATCTGAGACATCCGCCGGAGGCTTTAACTTCATTCAGCTGAGGTTCTAACCCCTTCTAAAAATGAATTATTTTAATAAGCATCTCACAACTTTTAGAAGTAAAAGACTTTTGCTGAATGAAGTTAAAAGTTTTTTGCATCAGGTTTATTAAACCCATATTGCTCGAAAAACTCTTCTCTAAAGTCACCAAGACGGTCTTCTCTGATCGCTTGTCTGACCTCTTCCATCAATTTTACCAGAAAATAAAGATTATGATAAGTTGTAAGTCGTATTCCAAATGTTTCATCACAACGAATTAAATGGCGGATATAGGCACGACTGTAATTTCGGCAAGTATAGCAATCACAATTTTTATCAATTGGACCAAAATCACGTGCATATTTCGCATTTTTTACAACTAATCTTCCCTCGCTTGTCATTAATGTTCCATTGCGAGCAATCCTCGATGGAAGTACGCAATCAAACATATCCACTCCACGAATAGCTCCATCAATTAATGAATCAGGTGAGCCAACTCCCATTAGGTATCGCGGTTTATCATTCGGCAATAATGGTGTAGTAAATTCAAGCACTCGATTCATGATATCTTTCGGTTCACCCACAGATAAGCCACCAATTGCGTAGCCAGGGAAATCAAGGGAAACCAAGTCCTTAGCACTTTGTTTTCTTAGCTCTTCGAACTCTCCACCTTGAACAATTCCAAATAAACCTTGATCATTTGGTCGCTTATGTGCTGTTAAGCAACGCTCTGCCCAGCGAGATGTTCTCTCAACTGACTTCTTCATATATTCAAAAGTTGCTGGATATGGTGGACATTCATCAAAAGCCATCATAATATCTGAGCCAAGGGAGTTTTGAATTTCCATCGCTTTTTCTGGTGATAAAAATAGCTTATCCCCATTTAAATGATTTCGGAAGTGAACGCCTTCCTCTTCAATTTTTCGAAAATCGCTTAAACTAAAAACTTGGAAACCACCAGAATCTGTAAGGATTGCACGGTCCCAATTCATAAATTTATGCAAGCCACCAGCTTCCTCAATGATCTCATGACCTGGACGAAGCCAAAGATGATAGGTATTACTTAATATAATGCCTGCACCCATTTCTTTCAAGTCTTCTGGTGACATTGTCTTTACAGTAGCAAGTGTTCCAACT
>JAEWIG010000369.1 GCA_023387295.1 Bacillota bacterium
GATTCGAAATCTGTTGTTAAAGCAATGGAAACACAGAAGCGTCTACCGGTTGTTTGGCTGCAATTTCAAGATTGTACCGGATGTTCCGAATCATTTATTAGAACCACTCACCCGAAAGCTGAAAGCGTTTTACTAGATTTTATTTCACTTGAATATTCAGAGCTGCTGTCTTCTGCTGCAGGGCATCAAGTAGAATCTGCCCTAGAGCAGGTTATGAAGGATTATGATGGCGAATATGTCCTTGCTGTTGAAGGAAGTATTCCGGAAGATGGAATTTATTCAACAGTAGGCGGTAAGTCAAATAAAGATTTATTCCTTGAGGTTGCGAATGGTGCCAAAGCCATTATCTCATATGGAAGCTGTGCTTCATGGGGGGGCATTCCAGCAGCGTATCCTAATCCTACAGGGGCCAAACCAATCACAAGCTTTGTAAAAAACAAACCAGTTATTTTAGTACCTGGTTGTCCACCAATTGCTGAAGTTATGACAGGAGTTATTGCTCATATTATTACATTTGGACAAATTCCTGAGCTTGATCATCATGGTCGTCCAAAAGCGTTCTACCGACATCGAATCCATGATAAATGTAATCGCCGTGCGTATTTTGATGCAGGGCTATTTGTTGAGTCGTTTGATGATGAAGGAGCCAAGCAAGGCTATTGCCTATATAAAGTAGGATGTAAGGGGCCAACAACGTATAATTCCTGCGCGGAAATGCGTTGGAACGGTGGCGTTAGTTACCCGATTCAAGCAGGAAATCCGTGTATTGGCTGTTCAGAAGAAGGGTTTTGGGATAATGGTCCATTCTTTGTTAGACAAGCTAAGATTCCTAGTACACAGACTACCATTAACCCAGATAAGGTTGGGATAGCTGCGATGGCTGCGACGGCAGCGGGTGTAGCTGTTCATGCCACAGCAACTGCAGTGAAGAAGAGAAACGATGACAAACGAGGTGGAAACGATGAGTGAACGTATAGTAGTAGATCCAATAACGAGAATTGAAGGACATTTGCGAGTGGAAGCAGATATCGGAAGTGATGGTGTCATTAAGGATGCCTTTAGTTCGGGGACTTCTGTTCGCGGTATTGAATTAATTGTTCAGAATCGTGATCCTCGTGATGTATGGGCATTTATGCAAAGGGTATGTGGTGTTTGTACAACTACTCATGCTTTAGCCTCTATTCGTACAGTAGAAAACGCACTTGATATTGCGATACCAAGAAATGCGCACTTAATAAGAGATATTATGAATGCAGCTGTGTTTGTTCATGATCATGTCGTGCATTTCTATCATCTTCATGCACTTGATTGGGTGGATGTTGTAAGCGCTTTAGATGCTAATCCAGATGAAACATCCAAGATTGCTCAGTCCATCTCAAAATGGCCGAAATCGTCACCAGGTTATTTTGCAGATGTTCAAAATAAAATAAAGCGCCTAGTCGACAGTGGGCAGCTAGGTATTTTTGCTAATGGCTATTGGGGACATGAAGCGTATAAATTACCACCGGAAGTAAACCTTTTAGCGGTGGCCCACTATTTAGAGGCTCTGGATTTACAAAAAGAAATTGTTAAGATTCATACGATTTTCGGTGGGAAAAATCCACATCCGCACTATGTTGTTGGTGGGATGGCGACACCTATTGATATTAATAGTGATAATGGAATTCATGCTGAGAGGCTAATGCATATTTCACAGTTGATTGACCAAGCGAAGGAGTTTGTAGAGCAGGTTTATATTCCAGACTTATTAGCAATCGGCTCCTATTATAAAGATTGGTTACATGGTGGAGGCATAAATAATTACTTATGTTATGGAGATTTCTCTACTGGAGATGTAAATGATTTCGATTCATACCGTTTTCCAAGAGGAATTATCCTAGATGGAGATCTAACGAAGATCCATGATATTAATTTAACGGATCCAGAACATATTAAAGAATTTATTGACCACTCTTGGTATTCCTATGATGGAGGAGAAGGGGTAGGTGTTGGGAAGCATCCTTTTGAGGGTGAAACAACATTAAACTATACTGGTCCAAAACCACCTTATCAAAACCTGGATACGGATGAGAAGTATAGCTGGATAAAAGCGCCACGCTGGAAGGAAAAGCCGCTAGAAACAGGACCTTTAGCAAGAATTATGGTCGGATATGCTGCGGGTAAAGAAGATGTAGTCCAGTTAGTCGATGATACATTAAAGAAACTGAATATCCCACTTTCTGCCTTACATTCTGCATTAGGACGAACGATCGCTCGTGGATTAGAATCCGTTATTGTTGCAAAGTGGATGAGAACAGATATGGATGAGCTTCTAAATAATATTAAGAACGGCGATCAGGTTACGTTTAACCGTTCGAAATGGGAGCCAGAAACATGGCCGAAGACTGCTAAAGGGGTTGGCTGGATGGAAGCACCTCGTGGAGCACTTGGCCATTGGGTAGAAATTGAAAATGGCAAGACAAAAACGTATCAAGCAATAGTTCCAACGACATGGAATGCGACACCGCGTGACCATAATAATGCTATTGGTCCTTATGAAGCAGCCCTTATTGGAACACCACTACTAGATAAGGAAAAGCCGCTTGAAATTCTAAGAATTATTCATTCATTTGATCCTTGTTTAGCATGTGCCGTTCACTTAACTGATTTAGAAAACGATAAAGTTACAGAAATTAGAATCGTTTAGGAGGGTTTCAAATGACAACCCCAAATCTTAATTCTAATCCTAATGAGTTGGTGCATGAAAACAGTGAGCTAGCCTATAAGCCAGAGAGGAAAGCAAAAATCCAGCATGTACAAGAAACAGTCGTAAAGGTACATGTATGGCAAATGCCTGTTAGAGTATTTCACTGGTTAAATGCTCTTTCTATTATTCTCTTAATGATTACTGGGATTTATATCGGGAATCCATTTTTGGGAGCTACGATACCAGAGGATGCTTATTACTCTTTTGTAATGGGCTGGGCACGCTATATTCATTTCTTCTCAGCATTCTTGTTTACGATTAACTTACTTGTACGCTGGTATTGGGTTTTTAAAGGGAATCGCTATGCCACGTCTAATCCATTTAGAAAAATTTTCTGGATTGAAACATGGGAAACCGTTAAGTTTTATCTTTTCTTAAAAAACAAGAAACCTCACTATGTAGGCCATAATCCGCTTGCCCAATTAAGCTATTGGATTTTTATCGGCTTAGGCTCAATAGTGATGATTTTTACAGGCTATTTCTTATATTTTGAACCTCAGCCAGAATCATTTTTTGGAGCATTTTTCTTTGCATGGGTTCCCATTGTGTTCGGTGGGGATAGCTTTACTATCCGTTCCTTACATCATTTAGTTGCATGGAGCTTCATGATATTTATGGTTGTTCATATATATATGGCTTTCCGCGAAGACTTTTTACAACGCAATGGAACGATGTCTTCCATTTTTACAGGCTATAAAACAGAACCGAAAAAAGCAGTTGGTGAAAAAGATGAACAAAAATAATAATGAAAAAAAAATAACTATTCTTGGAATTGGCAATACCCTCTATCAAGATGAGGGTATTGGTGTCCATATATTGCCGCTATTAGAAGAAAAGTTGTCAAATAATCCCGAAGTTGAAATTATTGAAGGGGCGACAGACGGACTCATGCTTTTGGAGTACGTTGAGGACGCAGAATATTTAATCATTATTGATGCTATTAATGCTGGAAAACCAGGGGGAACGATTATTGCCTTAGAGGGTGATGAGATTCCGGCCTATTACGGCATTAAAATGTCCATTCATCAGATTGGTTTTCAAGAAGTATTATGGACAGCCAAGTTTAGAGAGCGCTATCCAAAAAACATTATCATGTTTGGAATGCAGCCTACTTCGTTGGAGATAGGATTAGAGTTATCTCCAACCAATCAAGATAATTTAGAAGAGTTGGCATCAAAAATAGTTGAACAAGTGAATGTTTGGAGTCCAGCCTCTTGAATCGATTACGTTTTTTTTCTGAAATGAAAAAAGGTATGTTACAAACAGTCAAGGCTGTAAGTGAGCCGTTTTTGGAGGAGAAATTAGACCAGCTAGATCATGCTGTAGATTCAATTCTTCAACTAGAATGGGTTTTGCTAACGGAGGATATTGAGCTATTAGCGAAGGTTGAACAGCGATTTATTAATGGAAAGAATCTTATTGTTCTTCGAACAGGTGAAAGCATACAGGCAGTCAGCAGTATTTGTCCTGTATGCTCTAACCTGCTTTGTTTTTCAGAAGACAAGATGGAACTGAAGTGCTTAATATGTGAAAAAGAATATTCTTTTCATAATCAGTCAGGAGAGCTAGCTTTATGCTTCCATCCAATTCGAAAAAGGAATAATGCCTATGAAATCGGAATCAATGTAGATAGAACATAATTACGCTTTTTAATGTTAGCCAAAATCGTCGTTGGATTCATTGAGCAAGCCTCGATGTATGAAATAATCGTAAGCGCAGGGAAATGAAGCCGACGACATTTTACAAAGTAGATTATTAGTAGGCGTTTTACGCTTTTCAATAAAGGATGAACAGTATGCATGAAATGGCACTTATGGGTGAAATATTGCAAGTAATAGAGAAGAGCTCAAAGGAAAAAGGGATTGGGAAAATTGATAAGGTTGAGCTAATAGTTGGTGAGATAAGCAATGTCATGCCAGATGCATTAACGATGGCTTTTGATATTTTCAAAGAGCAAAATCCCCATTTTATTTCGAAGGAAGCACAGCTTGTGATGCATATTGAGGAGGCACAAGCAGAATGTGTATTGTGCAGCTGTCAATATAAACCTGATCAACGAATAGCAGTCTGTCCAGATTGTCAGTTTCCCTCCGGAAAAATTACAGCAGGTGAAAGATTTGAAATATTGTCATATGAGGGGAGAGAAGGATAATGAAAATAACATTAAGAACTGATGTTTTAACAAATAATAATAAAGCAGCTGAGTTTAATAGAAACATATTTAATGAACAAAAAATATTAGTCGTAAATATTATGAGTTCTCCGGGTGCTGGAAAAACAACTCTCTTAGAGGAAACGGTTAGAGAGCTATCACCAAAATACAAGATTGCTGTTATTGAAGGAGATTTAGCAACGGACATGGATGCCGAGCGCATTCGTGCTCTTGGGGCACAAGCTGTTCAAATCAATACACATGGTGGCTGTCATTTAGACGCGAGAATGGTAGCTGCGGCATTGGGAGACCTGAATTTAGATGGAGTAAATATCATCTTTATTGAAAATGTGGGTAATCTTGTTTGTCCATCTGGTTATGATTTAGGTCAACATCATAAAGTAGCTGTGCTAAGTGTACCTGAGGGAAATGACAAGATTCCGAAATACCCAACGATGTTCATGAGGACAGAGCTAGTATTATTAAACAAACTCGATTTATTGCCTTATTTAGATTTTAGTGTTGATAGGGCAATTGAGGATTTAAAAGGAATTAATCCAGATTCAAAGCTTCTAGCTTTATCTGCCAAAACAAAAGAAGGCTTAGATGACTGGTTTGCTTGGATTGAAGGGGCTTATCATGCATGCCAACAACAGCAGTAAAGATAACCGTTAAAGGAAGAGTCCAAGGAGTTGGCTTTAGACCTTTTGTTTATCAGCTTGCATTAGAGAAGCAGATTGTCGGTACGGTGCAAAATAATATGGACGGAGTCTATATTCACGCTGAAGGAAATCACCAGGATGTAAATGAATTTATTAAAGATTTAACGAGCTGTGCACCGCGTCTTAGTAAAATTCATCATGTTCAAACAGTGGAAGCAAAAGTAGGATTCTATGAAGCTTTCTCGATCATTCCTAGTGAACGTGAGGGGACATCACAGCTTGTTATTCCAGTAGATGCGGCAGTTTGCAATGATTGCATCGAGGAAATGCAAAACCCAAATGATTTGCGTTTTCGCTATCCGTTTATTAACTGTACACAATGTGGGCCACGTTATACGATTATTGACGCGCTACCATATGATCGTCCCTTTACCTCAATGAGCTCATTTACAATGTGTTCTTCTTGCAATGGGGAATATGAAAATGTTAAAGATCGCAGGCATCATGCTCAGCCAATTGCCTGTCCGAAATGTGGTCCAATCGTTACCTTAGCGAAAAAAAATGGAGAAATCCTTTCATGCCCAGACCCGATTCAAGAAACGATTCGATTATTAAAGCAAGGCGAGATTATTGCTGTCAAAGGAATCGGCGGCTTTCATCTTTGCTGTGATGCCAGCAATGAAGCAGCGGTTGCAAAGTTACGTAGTCGAAAGAATCGACCGAATCGTCCGCTTGCGGTAATGGCAGCAGGATTACATATTGTTGAGAAAATCGCTTATTTATCTAAGTATGAAAAGGAACGATTACAAAGTCCAGAAGCGCCTATCGTCATACTGAATAAGCGAAATGATCGTGCAGTAGCTCCAAGCGTAGCTCCGCATATGAAAACGCTCGGAGTTATGCTGCCATATACGCCTTTACATTATTTACTATTAGAAGATTCAGAGTTACCAGTGGTTGTATTAACAAGTGCAAACCTATCTGGTCAACCATTAATACACGACAATTCAGAAGCAATTAACCATTTAAAAGAAATTACAGATTATCTACTTCTACATAATCGTGAAATTCTTCATCCGATTGATGATTCTGTTGTGCAAATGCACGATAGGGAAGAAGACTTTCTTCGTCGTGCTAGAGGCTATGTTCCTGATCCGATCACTAGCACCAAGGATGTCTCGAATATTATTGCTTTTGGGGCCCAGCAAAAAGCTACTTTTACTATTGGTCGTAACGGACAAGTATTTGTTGGTCCTCATATTGGTGATTTAGAGAATATGGAAACAATGGAGCATTATAAAAGAGGGTTAGATCATCTTCTGAAGTGGCTTCATATTAAGAATGACATAGCGGTTATTGATGCCCATCCAACATTCAACACGCGCCACATATTAAAAGAATATAAGTTTGAAAAGATAATGGAAGTTCAGCACCATCATGCTCATATGGCATCCTGTATAGAGGATAATAAGCTAGAAGAGCCTGTATGGGGAATTATTCTTGATGGAACTGGTTATGGGACAGACGGGAATATATGGGGATTTGAAGTGTTTTATGGTGACTGCTCTTCATTTACTAAGATGGCACACTTACGTTATACGCCATTACCTGGCGGAGAAAAAGCAATTAAAGAGCCTTGGAGAAATAGTGTAGCGATGTTAATCACCTTGCTTGGTGAAAAAGGTGTTCAATATTCAAAGCAATTATTCCCTCATAAAGAGAAGGAGCTTTTATTTCTCTCGAGATTAATGATAGATCAGTCATTCCAATTCATTCAAGCGGGCACTTGCGGTCGACTTTTTGATGCTGTTAGTGCTATTTGTGGGTTGTGCCATACCTCTACATATGATGGAGAAGCGGCTATCCTACTTTCAGAGCTGGCCAATAGTAAATTGAATGTGAAGCCGTATTCCTTTGAGGTTCATACTACAGATGCGCCTTTCGCTATTGATTTTACAAGAATGATAGAAGAAATTGTTGTTGATAAACTTTCTAACGAAGATGTTGAAATAATCAGTAGTCGTTTTCATGAAACGATTGCCCAAGCACTAGTACAAACAATGAGACAGTTGCAGGAAGTACATTCAACGTATTCGAATAAAGTTGTTCTTTCGGGAGGTAGCCTTCATAATCGCTATCTTCGTAAGAGATTGTTTGAATTGCTTACTGCTAACGGTTTTACGGCATATAACCATAAAACTATTCCTTGTAATGATGGTGGAATATCATTTGGTCAATTAATGATCGCTGCAGCTGCAAAAAGGGAGGGGAAATAGTCATGTGTGTAGGGGTGCCTGCGAAAGTAATAAAAAAAGAAGAATTTAGTGCCCTTGTTGATGTGATGGGTTCACAAACAACGGTCGGAATCATTTTTGTTCCTGAGGTTGAAGTTGGTGAATACGTAATCGTCCATGCTGGGCAGGCAATGTCGATTGTGGATGAGAAATATGCGCTAGAGAGTGTTGCTGAATGGAGGAAGATTGTCGATGCGAGAGATTCTAAAACAATCAAGTGATCCTGAGCTTTGTAAATCGCTTTTAGTAGCTGTTCAGGAAAAATCTCGAGATTTCTATCAGAAATTCGGCCGTAATCCTGCTTTTATGGAGGTTTGTGGATCACATACAATGTCGTTAGCGAGATCAGGTGTTAAGCAAACATTGTTAGGCTATGTTGACTTAATATCTGGACCTGGTTGTCCAGTATGTGTGACAGATCAGCAGTCTATCGATGCCATGATCGCTCTAGCTGAGGAGGAGCAGCGAATTATTTGTACGTTTGGGGATATGATGCGTGTTCCTGGTTCAAAACAATCATTAATGGATGCCAAAATAAAAGGTAGAGATATCCGTGTCCTGTATTCTCCAATGGATGCAATCAAAATTGCGCTAGAAAATCCGGACAAGGATGTCATTTTCCTTGGAATTGGATTTGAAACAACGATTCCTCTGCTTGCCTTAATTGTGGGGGAAGCGGAAAAAAGGAATGTAGAGAATTTATCTGTTTGGATGACAACGAAGCTTGTTGAGCCAATTCTCCGTTATTTATTAGACACGAAGGAAGTTAATTTAGATGGTTTCCTACTCCCAGGGCATGTGTCGATCGTTCTTGGCAAGGATTCTTATCAGTATTTAGTGGATGAATATCAAGTTCCAGGAGTTATTACTGGTTTTGAACCAGCCGAGATGTTAAGTGGTCTTTATAAAATTATCGATCTATTAGAAAATAACAAGCTAGATATCATTAATAATCATCCATCAATCGTGACGAATGAAGGAAATCTACAAGCGAAGAAATGGCTGGACACCTTTTTTATGCCTTGTGATGAGGCATGGAGAGGAATCGGAGTCATTCCCGATAGTGGACTTGATTTAAAGCCTGAATATGATCGATTTAACGCGAAAAAACGATTTAGTATTGTTCTCGATGAGCCAAAGAAAACGAAATGCCGTTGTGGGGAAGTCATTAGAGGATTGATTACGCCAGACGCTTGCCCATTATTTGCTAAAGCTTGTAACCCGTTAAATCCAATTGGTCCATGTATGGTCTCAACGGAAGGAAGCTGTGCTGCACACTATCAATACATGAGGGAGATAAGCGAATGAGCAAATATATTAGTTTAGCACATGGTGACGGTGGCGAATGGAGTCATAAATTAATTCAGGAAGTATTTGTTGAAGCGTTTGGACATCGAAATGCAGCAATGTTTGATGCAGCTGCTTTAGAAATTCCATCTACGAAAATAGCGATCACAACGGATTCGTTTGTTATAAAGCCTTTATTTTTCCAAGGGGGAACGATTGGCAAGCTTGCAGTAGCAGGAACGGTAAATGATTTAGCCGTAAGTAATGCGAAGCCATTGTACTTAACCTGTGGATTTGTGATCGAAGAAGGTTTTCCTATTGCCGATCTAAAAGAAATCGTTGCTGATATGGCAAACGAGGCGGAAAAAGCAGGTGTTTCTATTATCGCTGGCGATACGAAGGTCGTGGAACGAGGAAGTGCGGATGGCTTATTCATTAATACGACTGGAATTGGTATCCGTAATGGAGAAGTGCCTACAAAAGACCAATTTCAAGAAGGAGATGCGATTCTTGTTACCGGTACACTAGGCGATCATGGTGTTTCCGTATTAGCTTCTCGTGAAGATGTTGGATTTACAGTGAATGTTAAGAGTGATTGTGCTTCATTAAATGATATGCTCTCGCATGTATGGAGTAAATCAAATGGAG
>JAEWIG010000006.1 GCA_023387295.1 Bacillota bacterium
GTCTTTAACAGTGGGAATGTAGAATGGGCTTTCGGGTTACAGGGAGATGATCCATTTGTAGAGATTATAACAAAGAATGTTATTGATGCTTTTATAAAATAAATTCGTAAGGTGGCAGGGGATTTTAAATTAAATTCTTTTCTCTATTCTTTTAACCATTATTTTCGTGAATTCATGAGGAATCTTTTAGGTCATTGCTTGTTTAATATAAAAATGATTTTAGGAAAGGTGGTAAATTAATGAGAAAAATGATGTATGGTTTCCTACTGTTAATATTGTCTAGTTTTCTTGTGATTGGATGTACTAACCAAGGGAGCGATAAAACATCAGGTGAGAATAATTCACCCGATAGTAAACAAGTTGAGGCACCAGAAATTAGAGTGGCTATTAATGCACAACCCACATCACTTGATCCACATATGACGACAGCCTCTATGACAAGTGCAGTCTCTAGGAATATTTTTGAAACCTTGGTAACGATTAACTCGAATTATGAGCCTGTACCTATGCTTGCAGAATCTGTAGATATTAGTGAGGATCAATTAAATTATACATTTTCGTTAAGAAAAGGTGTTAAGTTTCACAACGGAAAGGAATTAAATGCTGAAGATGTAGTAGCATCAATGGCACGTTGGTTAGAAAAGTCTGCAATTGCTCAAAAATCCTTGGGTGAAGGAGCACTATTTACAGTTAAAGATGATTATACAGTTGTCCTACAATTAAAAGAAGTTTCTACTGGTGTTCTTAATGCAATGTCCACTGCGAAACAGCTAGCTGCAATCTATCCTAAAGAGGTAATCGAAAGTGCTGATAGTTCTGATAATATTAAAGAATTTATCGGAACAGGACCTTTTAAATTTGAGGAATGGAAGCAAGATCAGTATATTCATTTAACAAAGTTTGATGATTATGTTGGAATTGAAGCTAGTCCAGATGGAATGTCAGGAGAAAAGAACCCTAAGGTAAAAGATTTGTATTTTGATGTAGTTACTGATCCTACAATTCGTCTTTCAGGTCTTCAAACAGGACTATATGATATTGCGATGAATATTCAGCCAGAGCATTATGAACAAGTGAAAAATAGCAAAAATGCAAAAGCACTGACGGATCAAAGAACCTATTTAATTTTAAATTTTAATAAGAAAGAAGGCCCGCTTGCTAATGTTAAGTTAAGACAAGCGATTAGTGCTGCGTTAGATTTAAACAGCATCATGTATGGTTCATTTGGAAATGAAGAGATTTATGATATTTATCCTGGGTTTATGAAAATGGATCAGAAGTTTTATTCTGATGCAGCAAGCGAGTATTTTAACCAAAAAAATCCTGAACTTGCCAAAAAGCTTCTTAAGGAAGCCGGTTATAATGGTGAAGAAATTGTTTTAATGACTTCTCGTGATTATGATCATTTCTATCAAGCTGCAACAATTATTCAACAGCAATTGCAAGAAATTGGCATGAAAATTAAACTAGATGTATATGATTGGCCAACATTCTTAGATTTAGAAAATAAGTCAGATAAATGGCATATGGAAACTACAGGGTATACAACATGGATAACACCAGCAGAAAATATTATTTTCAACAGTAATTCACCAGGGTGGACTAGTGATCCATCGCTTGATGAGATTATTAGTAGCATAAAGTCATCTTCTTCTGATGAGGAACTGCAGACAAAATATGATGCACTTCAGGAATTCCTATTAAGAGATTATGTACCAGGTGTTAAGCTCGGAAACTATGCTGATATTTATGGTGTTAATAACAATGTTGTGGATTTCTCCACTCATGAAGGAATGATTCTTTGGAATATAGGCCTAAAAGAATAAATAAGGTATAGAAGGCAATATTATATATTTTATGGAAAGGGAAAACAGTTTCCCTTTCCATTTTTATCAATAAGCATGAGGATGAAATAAAAATGAAAATATTAATTCTAAAGGGTGAAGCAAAAGAAATCGGAAGACAGCATGGGGAACAGGGAAAAGAAGAAATTATTAATAGTTTAGAAACCTATGAACGCTTGTTTTATGGCTATCAAAAAATTAGATGGAATACCGTTAAAGAACGTGCGAAAATTCATTTACCTGCTATAGAGGCTTTTGATGAATCACTACTTGAGGAAATGGCTGGAGTTGCTGAAGGTGCTGGGATAGATTTTTTAGATGTTTTAGCATTGAATGCAAGAAGCGAAATAGCTCTTACCGGCGATGCACATACCTCCTTTACAGATGGATGTACAAGTATCGGAATTTCTACTCCGCTGACGTCTAATACAATTATCGGTCAAAATTGGGATTGGAAAGAAGAGCAAAAAGACAGTCTTTTGCTATTAAAGATTCAAAGGGAAAATAAACCTGACATTATTATGATAACAGAGGGAGGTATAATCGGAAAAATTGGTTGTAACGAATATTCCCTGGGAGTATGTCTTAATGCACTTATGACAAATAAGAAATCCAATGGTGTTCCTATTCATCTGGGGCTTCGTTCAATTTTAGATTCAACCTCTCTCCATGAAGCAATTGGAAAGCTACAAGAAGGTCAATTAGCTTCAGCTGCAAACTTTCTAATTGGGTATAGCGAAGGCGAACATAGAGGTATGGTTTTGCATGTTGAAGTTTCTCCATATGGGATCGGGATTGCGAATAATGAAACTAATTATGGAGTTCATACTAATCATATATGTTCACCAGAGATTCTATTGAGTTTGAAGGATTATAATAATCTTCGTTTTAGTGATTCAATTATTAGAAAACGAAGAGCTGAAAACATGATAGAAAAAGCTATTAAAGAAGGACGTAATATTAATGAGTGTATGTTTAAAGAATGGTTGAGTGATACATTTAATTCACCTAAATCCATTAACCGATATGTAAATAGAGAGGCACCAGAACATCTCCAGTCTGAAACAATTTTTTCTATAATAATGAATCTTACTTCAAAAGATATCTATGTTTGTGAAGGGATGCCAGCACATAATACTTATCAAAAGATTTCAGTGTAAGTTAAATTTCAAAAATATTAGGCCTGCAGTTTATAATCTTTTGAATTTGATTTATAGGTTACTGCCTAATAATAAATATGAAAAACATAATCTACATTAATAATTGAAATTTGTTTGGTGCCTGAAGGATTAATTAAATCACCAAATTTAAAGGAATTAGCCTAATGGGGATTATGGAGGGAAAGAGAGGCCCAAGGATGAGTAATATCAGTCAAGAAATTAATAAAAAGAAAGAAGTAGTCGGAGTTCTCGAAAAGGCACTTTCTGTTATTGCTATTCTTGAAGATACAAAAGAGGGATATGGACTTACTGAAATTGCCCAGCGTGCGGGCATAAATAAAACCACATGTTATCGAATCTTAAATACATTTCAACTTGATGATATGGTGGAAGTAGGCGAAAAAGCTGGCACATATCGGCTAGGTACACGCTTCCTAGAATTGGGAGGTATTGTACAAAGAAGGATTAATATACGGCAAATAGCTTTACCTATATTAACACATCTTACTGAGCAAACGGGAGATACAACTTTTTTATGTATCTTAAATAAACAAAAGGCTGTGTGTATAGAAAGAATTGAAGGAGGAGATGTTCAAGTATTAGCCTTAAATGTTGGTGATTCTTGGCCTCTTTATTCAGGGGCGGCACCTAGAGCAATTTTGGCAAGTTTAAGTGACGAACAAGTGATGGAAGTGTTATCAGGTTTACATAAGGATAAAACCTCAAATCAAACAGATGCATCATATTATTTGGAAAAGATTAAAGAAATACGGATTAAAGGCTACTCTGTCAGTTACGAAGATGTAACATTGGGAGTATCGAGTATTGGAGCTCCTGTTTTTGATCATACTGGAAATGTAGTTGGAGCTATTAGTTTAAGCAGCACAATCTACAGATTTCCGCCTGAACGGGAGGAAGAATTTGCTCAACTTGTCCTGAATGCAGCCAAGGAAATCTCTCAATCGTTAGGATGGTTGGCTTGAAAAATCTATTCGTTTTATTTTCGATGGATCTTTGTAAGGTGTAACTTGGAATATAAGATTATTAAAAAAATGTTCTGTCCCAATTTACCTGATTTTAAAGATAAATTGGGATTTTTGTTGTAATAGCATTTTCCTAAGTATCATTTCCCATTAACAATATGTCTTACGAAACTATGATGTCCTAATTTTAATAGCATTGGTTAAGTTGGTGACTTAACTAAAATTAGTTTTATAATAACTAATTTTGTAGATAACCCTTGTTAAATTTCTTGTGATCAACGTGTTAGTAAACAAATCGGATTTTTCATAGTTATATTTAATATATCAACCTCTGAAATCCCTAGCATTCTTAGAGTTGGAACAACAAAATTCAATAATCTGGAATATCCAGTTCCACCATAACGACGTGTACAAGTTTTCGTGTAAACATCACAACCGATTACAAGTTGTTTAGAGTACCCCTCTTTTATTAAAGCAACTAAACCAGCGAGTCTTTCATAATCAGTTTGGTTCATTAATCCAATTACCTCATAATTCCAATTATGGCCAAAGGTATCAAAGCTTAATGTGAATCCCTTATCAAGCAGCTCTTTAGCATAGTCAAGTTCTAGTCGTCGTGAGCTGGGATTAATCAAAAAATTTTTTAATAGATAAGATTCAGGATAATTAAAAACCAATTTATCCATATGGGCAAATACGATACGCTCAGGATTAATTCCCTCTTCAGTCAAAATATTAGTCATTTTTCGTCCATGGTCCTTTGTCATATGTAACCCATGGTGGATAGTGGCAGAAAGTCCCGTTTCATTTGATGTTCTGGCAATGGCTCTTACCATCTTCTCTTCTTTCAAACTCAATGAATTAGGAGCGAATTTAAGGTGACCAGCTCTAATATCAGTGCCTTCAATTCCATGTTCTACTTCCCTTTTCATATAGTTAACAAAGTCTTCTACGGACATATCATGATATTTAGCTATCCAAGATTCTTCTGCATATAATCCAGTTGATGCTATAACATGTACACCTGTTTTCTTGGATATTCTTCTAAGTGCCTCAACATCCCCACGAATACCAGGTACACTAAGTTCAAGTATTGCAGAACCTCCAGCTATTTTAAAATCATTAACTTCAGATGTCATCAATTCTTCATCTAGTTTTGTGTTATCAAGTGATGTATTATGGTAGCCATGAGTTAGATAACTCAAATTTTCGATCACTACCGGTTCATTTGAATTTGATGGAAACCAACTTTTTTCAGGCTTGGGTAATGATTTTTTAGCCAATTTACCATAATAACTCACATCAGATATTATATGTTCGTGCATTGAAGTAAAACCTAATTGATTTGGAGCAATTGGTCCTAATACTGTCATAATATCTTTTACCATATCAATTTCACCCCTCCAAAATTAATAATGAAAGACTCGTAAATTAGTATTTCCTTTTTAATTTAAAGCTACTTTGATTGTGACACTCAATGGATACGGGATTTAAAACTAACTCCTAAGACATTAAGATACTACAACATCAAATCTAACCTGAAGTAAATAGTATCTTGGCTATTTACTGGGAGATAAAAACCAAGTACTGTTTTATTGACTCAAATACAATTGATTATGTAATATTTTCTTCTACAGATTTTAGGTAATTAAGTGATTGCTTAGCTGTTTCAACGGGATCTTTATAAAGGCATTCAACTGAAATATAACCGCTGTACTCTACTTGTTTTAGCATTCTAATTATATGAGCAAAGTCAATGTGACCTAGTCCCGGTGCTTGTCGGTTACTATCCGCAATATGAACATATCCGAGCTTATTTTTACAGGCTAAGATGCTTTCAGCGAAATCCTTCTCTTCTATATTCATATGGAACGTGTCTATATGAACCTTAAGAAAATCGCTTCCCACTTCATCTATTAAATTGCTTGTTTCCTCAATAGTATTTAAGTAGTTGACTTCATACCTGTTGATGACCTCTAATGCTAAGACCACGTCTTTTAATTTTGAATAGTTTGTTAATGTGGTTAAACTATCGATTAAATAATTTTTATATTTACTAGTAGCATCTAAGTCAGGGATATTTCCACGCATATAACCAATGATAACAATACACCCTAATAGTTCCGCCAGATCAATACATTCTTTTAATCGTTGGACAGCTTTGTTCCTTACCTCCTCTGAATCGTCAATTAGAGATAATTTATCTATTGTATACCCCATTCCCGTTACAAGGGCTGACACGGAGAAATTAATCCTATCGCAATATTCTTTGAGTTTCTTACCATTAATTTCATTTGGATTTTTGATATGTAACTCTATCGCGTTGTAACCTATTTCTTTAGCTAAGTCTATACTCCGACAGAAATCACCCTTGAATAATACAGGGGCAGCTTTATGTACATCTTCCCCTCCACCTGTAACAGCATATTTTAAGCGCTTATTTCTCATGTGGACCTCCATTTCTTTTTGAAGATTTTTATTTGTCATTACCCAGTCCTCCATATTAGTTGTGTTCTTTTAATAAGGGGAGATTCAACTTCTAGCAGTTTAACGGTATGAACATGGACACAGTCCAGCAATCGTCTCAAAAAGAGACGACTGGTCCTAGTACCTGTTGAAATAACGGGGTTATATCTTCTCTTCACACATAAGAACCCTTTTATAAAGAGTTATTACTATATAAAAATAAATAATTTACGTTTTTTTTGAATAACAATTACACAACCATCAATCGATTTTGCTTTTTTGTCTTACAGTTTAGAAGAATATTTCATACTCAAATACTGAATTAAAACTAACTGTTTTTTATTTTTTTCCCAATACCTTAGTAGTTTGCCTTTTTACCAAGGTAGGAAGAAGTATGACACGACTTGTTTCTTCTTTTTCCCCACTTATTATAGACACCATCAAGTCCATAACTTCTCGTCCCATACCTTCAATGGGCTGAGCTACAGTTGTCAATGGTGGATCTATTACTGTCGCAATTGATGTGTTGTCAAACCCTACTACTGATAAATCTTCTGGAATTTGAAATCCCAATTCTTTAGCTTCCTGAATAATTCCGGCAGCTAATAGGTCGTTACACGCAAATATAGCTGTCGGTCGGTCTTCTTTTGTAAGATATTTTTTAGTCATCTGCCTGCCTGCTTCAATGTGATTTATGTCATGGGTATCCTGTACAAACTCAAAATGTTTATTGAGTTTTAAACCGTTTTCTTCCAATGCATAGCAAAAGCCTCGTAATCTTTCCCGATTGCTCCATAGGTCCCTTGCAACTACGCCTATATTTCTGTGCCCTGACTCTATTAAGTGATTTGCTGCAATATATCCTCCCATATAATCATCTATAGCTACGGCGTTTACCGAAAACATTGGAAAGTCACGGGCTACAATTACTACAGGGAATTCTTCCTTTATTAAATCTTCTACTCTATCAAAATTTTCGAAGCCTGAGGCCAATACAAAACCATCTACTCTTTTTTGTTTTAGTAACAGTAGATATTTATTTTCTTTATCACTATCATAGTCTGTATTACAAATGACTAAATTATAGCCTAATTCATGTCCCCGATCTTCAATCTTTCTAGCTAACTCCGAGAAAAAAGGGTTTGCTAAATCTGGAATCATTAATCCTATTGTTTTTGTTTGCTTTCCCATCAATGCAGAAGCCAGCATGTTAGGATAGTAATCCAAATCCTTCATAACCTGTTTAACTTTTTTTCTTGTCTTTTCACTAATATTTCCAGAGTTGTTTATCACTTTTGAAACAGTTGCAATTGAAACATTTGCTGCCTTTGCTACATCGTAAATGGTAACTTTCATTTTTATCACCTTCATTGCTTTCTATTGTCTCAGAAGCACCTTCCTTTGCAGTTCACCATTAATTTACATGTTTAAGTGAAGCGCTTTCCTATTTAAAGGTTATAACAATTCATAAAATATCACCAATAATTTTTACAAAAAAATAAACTTTACAAATATTTTTACCGTTATCAGCCATCACCTCTCCACGTGTGGCATAATGCTTCTAAACCCATTGAAGTTGAGGAAATTCAGAACTAATATCACTATCAAGGAAGATAATTTATTTAGTTCCAGGTTCGCTTTCTTAATTAATTCTGCCTCTCTGTTTCTCCTATTAATGGGCTGTTAACATCTGATAATAAGGGAGGCCGTTTTTCATTGGTACGAATATTTCTCCTTGAATAAGTGGCTCTACATACTCTATAAATTTATCCGACATAGTAGACTGAGTTTTGTCATACCATTCTGCAGGCACCCTTTTTTCAGTTTGAGCGACCTTTCGTAATTGGACCATGCCGTAATCAATCTCATAAGCTGAAAGAGGTTTGCTTCTTATTAAGTTAACCATCATTCCTGAATGCTCTTTTTTTGCGAATTCGAACGCTCTTTTTCCTACTTCATAAGCTTCTTCAACATCCACTTTAGATGAAATCATCATTCCGCTTCGTTGCCAAATGCTAGGCAATAGATACCTGGCTGAATAAGTAGTTTGTTCCTCAATTACTTGAGTCAAGTAAGAGGATACTCCCCCTAGTTGATCTCTCCCCAAGGCATCTTTTTTATTTTCTACGGCAATAAGCCGTGCTGCTTCATCCCGAACACCCTCTGAAACCACCGCAAGACAGTATCCATACTGTTGATAGGTCCTCGTTACATCACATAAAAATTTCTCCAGTGAAAAAGCGGACTCTGGGAGATATATGAGTAGGGGAATATCATTATCAATCTTACTAGCTAAAGCACAGGAACCTGCCAGCCACCCAGCATTTCTTCCCATTGTTTCGATAATTGTGACCCGATGGGAATGCATAAAACTTTTATGGTCCATGGCAATGTCTAGGATGCATGTTGCTAAGAATTTAGCTGAACTCCCATACCCAGGAGAGTGATCTGTATGCATCAAATCATTATCAATAGATTTGGGAACACCCATGACAATTAGATCGAATTTTTTTTCTAGTGCCTTCTCATATATCATGTTTGCCACTTGCATGGAACCATTGCCGCCTATATAGAAAAAGTAACGAATGTTCATTTTGGAGAAAATTTCAATGACCTTTTCTATTTCCTGGTCTGAGATTTTATAACGGCATGTTCCTAAGGCTGCGCCAGGCGTATTGCGTAAAGACATAAGCTTATTATTTGATAGGGTTCGGAAATCAATATAAGTCTCATTAAGAATTCCAACAAGGCCATTTACTGCACCATATATATTACCAATTGAATTCCATTGAAGAGCATGTTCGATAATTCCCAGCAAAGAATTATTTATAACAGATGTTGGGCCTCCTGATTGTGCAATTAAGCAATTCCCTTTAATCTGAATCACCCCCATTACTATCTAAAAATGACAATAGCGATGTATTTTCCAGCATTAATGTCCCCCTATTGGGGCATTAATGTCGATTAAAAATCACTAACTTCATTTCTGTCATTTCTTCTATCGCATATTTGATGCCTTCCCTGCCTGTACCGCTCTCTTTGACTCCACCGTATGGCATGTGGTCTACTCGGAAAGTTGGAATGTCGTTGATAAGCACACCGCCCACTTGTAGTTTTTCAACTGCATCCAGTGCTATATGTACATTATTGGTATAAATCCCTGCTTGCAGACCAAAACGTGAATCGTTTACTAAGTCGATAGCTTCATTGACAGATTTTACTTTGTTAATGAGAACGACTGGGGCAAAAACTTCCTGACATGAAACCTTTAAAGCTGGATCAGCTTCGAGAATTACAGTTGGAAAAAGAATATTGCCTTCCGCTTTTCCACCTGTTGCAACTTGAGCTCCTTCCTGCTTTGACTCTTCAATCCAATTCAAAGTTCGCTGCACTTCATATGGCGATATCAACGCGGAGATATCTGTTTCAGGATGAAGTGGATTTCCTAATTTCAATTGCTTCGTGGCCTCTACAAATTTTTCAACAAAGGATTCGTAAATGTCTTCGTGGGCATATACCCTCTGTAAAGAAATGCAAACTTGGCCTTGATTGGAGAAGGCTCCCATTACACATCGATTAATAATCTTTTCAATATCCACATCTTTATCTATGATTAGAGCTGAATTTGATCCAAGCTCCAATGTTACCCGTTTCAACCCTGCTTTATTGCGAATCCCAATCCCAACGCCCGGACTTCCCGTAAAGGTAATCATATTCACTCGATCATCTGTAACAATTCTGTCTCCTACTACTTTTCCTTCCCCGGTAACCACATTTAACACCCCAGCAGGCAATCCTGCTTCTTGAAATAATTCTGCAATAAAGAATGAGCTTAACGGAGTTTGGCTGGCAGGTTTTAAGACGATTGTATTTCCGGCTGCGATGGCAGGGCCTAATTTATGTGCAACTAGATTCAACGGGAAATTGAAAGGCGTAATAGCTCCGATTACACCAATCGGTTCACGTATAGTATAAGCCACTCTTTTTTCTCCTCCAGGGGCTGCATCCATAGGGATCGTCTCTCCATTTATTCTTTTAGCCTCCTCCGCTGCAAATTTATAGGTTTGTATCGTTCTATCTACCTCAACCTTCGCGAATGTCATAGGTTTTGCGGATTCCAATGCTAAAATGGAAGATGCTTGCTCTGCCCTCTCCTCTAATAATTGGGCCACTTTAGACAAAATAGCTGCACGCTGATGTGCAGGCATCTTGGCCATGACATCTTTTGCTTGGTATGCAGATTCAATAGCCATATTTATCTCTTTATCAGTTGCAGAGGGGATTTCTGCAATGGCCTCTCCGTTGTAGGGTGAAGTTAAAGTCAAATATTGGGATCCTTTTACCCACTCCCCATTAATTAACAGCTGCTTAACAAATTTATTCTCAGACATCTTAAAACACCCCTTTCCCAAATGATTTCTAAGATTGTTTTTTTCGGTTTAAGATTTCTCTTGCCTTAATAACGATATCAATAGGTGAAATATTATACTTTTTCAAAAGATCTTCATTCGGACCCGATTCAGAATTTTTATCCTTAACTCCAACACGAGTCATCGGTGTCGGGTAATGTTCCCCTAAGATTTCCGCTACAGCGCTTCCTAGACCACCAATGATGCTATGTTCTTCAGCAACCACTATCGCTCCAGTTTGACGAGCTGCTCGAATCACGGCTTCCTCATCAAGTGGTTTAATCGTTGGCATATGCAGGACAGAGGCCTTTATTCCCTCTTGCTCCAAGAACTCAGCTGCTTCCAAAGTTCGTTCTGTTTGTGATCCAGTAGAAATGATGGTGAGATCGCTACCCTCTTTTACTAAGACTCCTTTTCCAAGCTCAAATTGATGTTTATCTGATTCGAAAATTTGTCTTTGAGCATCTCTTACCACTCGGATATAGACCGGTCCATCATATCGATAGGCAAATTGCATTGCTTTGATTAATTCAATACCATCAGCGGGTGCAAGGACCACCATATTCGGAATACTCCTCATAATCGCCAAATCTTCAAGCCCTTGGTGTGTCTTTCCTGTAACCCCTGTTAATAACCCGCTATATGCACCAATCATTTTTACATTCAATTGGGGTTGAGCGATTGAAACTACGATTTGGTCTAATGCTCTCTTCGTGATAAAAGAAGCAAATGTACACACCCATGGCTGAAATCCAACGGTAGATAATCCTGCAGCTACACCCATCATATTTTGTTCAGCAATTCCCATCTGCAAAAATTGGGTTGGATTCCCCTTCGCCACCATATCTATTTTTGTTGAATTTGCGAGATCTCCATCAAGTACTAGTACTTTAGAATCCTCTTGCGTCAACTGTAGTAAAGTCTCACCAAAAATATCGCGCATCGCTACTTTTGCTCCAACTTTCAGTAACTGACTCATTATGCTACACCCCCAACTTTATTTCACTCACGGCATTTTGAAGTTCACCATCGTTTGGAACCCTGGCATGCCACAAATAATTGTTCTCCATAAAGCTTACCCCTTTTCCTTTAACGGTATGGGCAATGATTATGCTCGGCTTGTCTTTTACCGTTTTTGCTTGATTAAAAGCTTCTATAATCTGGGTAAAGTCATGTCCGTCGATAGAAATTGTATTCCATCCAAATGCTTCCCATCTAATTTCCGGTGAAAAAACAGGGATTTCTCGTTCTCTTCCTTCCGTTCCTTTCCAACCAAATTGCTGCAATTTGTTATAGTCAAGAATGACAACTAGATTATCTAGTTTGTATTTGGAAGCAATATCGGCAGCCTCCCACACTTGGCCTTCCTGAGATTCTCCATCTCCAATCATGCAATAGGTGTAAAAGAGCTTATCCTGACACTTTGCTCCTAAAGCCATACCAACAGCAGCAGAAATCCCTTGACCAAGGGAACCCGATGACATATCAAGCCCCGGAAGCAATCTCATATCAGGATGTGCTTGCAAACGAGAGTCGATTTTATCAAATGTTTTTAATTCATCCACAGGAAAATAACCACGTTGGGCTAAAACTGTATAAAGAGCAATCGCAGAGTGTCCCTTGGATAAGACAAAGCGATCTCTATCCTCCCATTGCGAATTATTAGGGGCAATATTCATCACATCAAAATATAAGCTAACTAAAACGTCAGTAGCGGACAATGGCCCACCTATATGACCAGCTCCAGCGTAATGAACGGTTTCGAGAATCAGTTTTCGTGTTTCTGCTGCTCTCTGTTTTAGACGGTCTATTTTTTCTTGATTAAGCAATTGTGTCATTTAATACGCCTCCTTTAAATAATTTAGTAAAGCGCTTAACTTATTGTTAAAAAAATATAATTCTTATAAAAATCATATAAATTTGGGTAATCGCTTTCCCTTACTATAATAAATTTGTTCAAAAAAATAAATAGTTTTTTATAAATATTCCGAAAAATATTACAACTGCATCCTTTTTGAGGTTTCATCCCTAGATTCTACCCCTTACTTCACCATTACTGTTTAAGTATTAAATGTATAAATTCAACGCCGATGAACCTAATAGGGCTAGTGCTAAATGATAATAATCACCGTGCTCCTCGCACCGTGATTATTAGTTATCGCTAAAGCAGACCTCATGCAGCTTAATCAAAGAAGAATGCCGCCAAGGTCGAGCTGGCAAAGGAGAGAACTTGC
>JAEWIG010000021.1 GCA_023387295.1 Bacillota bacterium
TGGATATGAGTCTCCTAAGTGGATGGGGAAATGTCCCGGTTGCGGCGAATGGAATAAGATGGTTGAAGAGGTGGAGAAGGTAGCAGGAAGAAGGGGAGCATTCGCTCATTCACAGGGTGCGACAATAATTTCTAAAGCGACACCGATTACCTCTATTGAAACACTTAGTGAACCACGAATCTATACCGATTTAAACGAATTAAATCGCGTCCTTGGCGGTGGAGTCGTGAGGGGCTCGCTTGTTTTAATCGGTGGTGATCCGGGTATTGGTAAATCAACATTGCTCTTACAAGTATCTTCGCAGCTAGCCAATAAAAATCACTCGGTTTTATACATCTCCGGTGAAGAGTCGTTAAGACAAACAAAATTGCGTGCTGATCGTTTAGGTGTTTCCTCAGAAAATTTACTAGTCTATGCCGAAACAAGTTTAGAGGAAATTAGTAGAACGATCGATAGTGTCAATCCAAGCTTTGTCATCATTGACTCGATTCAGACAATCTTTCATCCAGAGGTAACCTCAGCACCTGGAAGCGTTTCTCAAGTAAGAGAATGTACCGCTGAATTAATGAGAATTGGCAAAACAAAGGGAATTGCTATTTTTATCGTTGGGCATGTGACAAAAGAAGGATCGATTGCTGGGCCAAGATTATTAGAGCATATGGTTGATACGGTTCTTTATTTTGAAGGGGAACGACATCATACCTATCGTATTTTAAGAGCTGTAAAGAATCGCTTCGGCTCCACCAATGAGATGGGGATTTTTGAAATGAAGGAATTAGGGCTTGAGGAGGTCGAAAATCCGTCAGAAATATTTCTTGAAGAAAGATCGCAAGGAGCGGCTGGTTCGACTGTTGTTGCTTCTATGGAAGGGACACGACCGGTTCTCGTCGAAATTCAAGCACTTATTTCTCCGACAAGCTTTGGGAATCCACGAAGAATGGCAACAGGAATTGATCATAACCGTGTACCGCTATTGATGGCTGTCTTAGAAAAGCGTGTCGGTATGCTTTTACAAAACCAGGATGCTTACTTAAAGGTAGCTGGGGGAGTAAAGCTTGATGAGCCAGCGATTGATTTAGCTATTGCTGTTAGCATCGCTTCAAGCTTCCGTGATAAACCGACTAGGGCGACAGACTGTATTATTGGTGAGGTAGGCTTAACTGGAGAAGTGAGAAGAGTGTCAAGAATTGAGCAACGTGTTCAGGAAGCAGCTAAGTTAGGTTTTGAAAGAGTTATTTTACCAGCAAATAATCTTGGGGGATGGACTGTGCCGAAAGGGATTGAGCTTATTGGTGTAGGCTCTGTTAGCGAAGCATTACGAGCAGCTTTAGGAGACTAGCAGATGAATCTTAAGGAAAAGTGACTATTGAACTATTAAGGTTCGTGTGTTAGAATATTCCGCTTGCTTTTATTTGACACTCTATCATAAATGGTGCTACTCTTAGCTGTAGTACAAACATTTCATGCTTATTTATATCTTAATATAATTTATTTTTTTCTATTCGCTACGTTTCAATTTATACAATTTGATTATACTGATTAAAAGGAGGTGAAGGAATGTTAAAGCGTATTGTTCAATTGTGTTTCCTCATTATCGGGGTAACGCTAGGAATTTTTCTCATTCCTGAATTATTAATATTAGTATCTTTAGACGACATTCCTTTTTTAAATAATCCATATATATCCGCCGTGTTAGGTGCCATTATTTTTTATTTTATTTCATTTTGGGCGGTTGATCATGTAGTTAACTTTGTAAAATGGGTCGAAGAATCTCTCGTAAAGGCTCCGATTACTGATATTATTTTCGGAAGTGTTGGCCTTGTTTTTGGGTTGATTATTGCTTTTTTAATCGGCTATGCCTTAACGGCTATCGATTTTCCGATTGTCAATACAGTAGCACCCATCATGTTAACTCTTTTATTTGGTTACTTAGGCTTCCAAGTCGGCTTTAAAAAGCGTGATGAGCTTTTGACACTTTTCTCAAGAGGAAAGAAAAAAGTGAGCGAGGAAGAAACAGAAGCAGCCCACAAAAATGAACTAAAGCTATTAGACACGAGTGTCATCATTGACGGTAGAATTGCGGATATTTGTCAAACTGGGTTTTTAGAAGGAACGATTGTGATTCCTCAATTTGTATTGGAAGAATTGCAGCATATTGCGGATTCATCCGATGTGTTAAAGAGAAATAGAGGTCGAAGAGGCTTAGATATTTTAAACCGTATTCAAAAAGAGCTTTCCATCAAGGTTGAAATTTATGAAGGTGATTTTGAAGATATTCAAGAAGTAGATAGTAAGCTTGTGAAGCTTGCTAAAGTTACAAATGGAATTGTCGTGACAAATGATTTTAACTTGAATAAGGTTTGTGAATTCCAAGGTGTCTCTGTCTTAAATATTAATGATTTGGCTAATGCTGTTAAGCCGGTTGTTCTTCCTGGTGAAGAGATGAAGGTACAGGTAATCAAGGACGGAAAAGAACAGAACCAAGGAATTGCTTATCTTGATGATGGGACGATGATTGTTGTAGAAGATGGTCGTGATTATATCGGTAAGTATATCGATGTTTTAGTGACGAGTGTCCTTCAAACATCTGCGGGTCGAATGATTTTCGCAAAGCCAAAACTGTTGGAAAAGGCTTTATAATAGGTGTTGTATATTTGATATGAGGTGTTTTCATGGCTTATCAGGTTATTATTCCTGCAGCTGGCCAAGGGAAAAGAATGGGAGCAGGGAAAAACAAAGTATTATTAGAGCTCCAATCCTTGCCTGTATTTATTCATACGTTAAAGGTTTTTGAAATGGATGAGGAATGCGAAGGGATTTTCGTTGCTATTAATCCTCAAGATGAAGCGGAAATGAAAGCCATTATTCAAGAAAATCACCTAACAAAAGTCGCAAGCTTAGTTCCAGGTGGGAAGGAAAGGCAGCATAGCATACACAATGCTTTGAAATGTGTGAAGCAGGAAGGAATCATTCTTGTTCACGATGCAGCCCGCCCGTTTATTGATAAGAATCTTATACATTCATTACTAAAAGCTGCTGAAATGAAGGGAGCCGCGATCTTAGCGGTTCCTGTAAAGGATACAGTTAAAAAGGCTACCGGAAATATTGTAACAGAGACGGTCGAACGAACCAGCTTGTGGGCTGTTCAAACCCCACAGGCTTTTCGTTTTTCTATTTTATCTAATGCCTATCGGAAGGCAGAAGAGGATGCGTTTGTTGGTACTGATGATGCAAGTTTAGTAGAACGACTTGGACATGAGGTTGTCATTGTAGAAGGCAATTATGACAATATAAAGCTAACAACTCCAGAAGATTTATTTTTTGCAGAAGCGATTTTGCGTAAACGAAATCAACTAAATTAAAGGTTATGTTAATGTACATTTTTGATTTTGCCACTTTGTTGATTGGAGCGGAAATCAACGGTAGCTATATGAAAAGGGGATATGATGATGTTTCGTATTGGACAAGGGTTTGATGTGCATCAATTAACAGAAGGACGCCCATTAATTATTGGTGGAATTGAAATTCCTTATGAAAAAGGCTTAATGGGTCACTCAGATGCAGATGTTTTATTACATACAGTCGCAGACGCATGTCTAGGTGCAATTGGAGAAGGTGATATCGGACGCCACTTTCCGGATACAGCCCCTGAGTTTAAGGATGCGGATTCAGCCAAGTTATTAGAGGTTGTTTGGAATCTAGTAAAAGAAAAAGGTTATGAGCTTGTGAATGCTGATTGTACGATTATTGCACAAAAACCAAAAATGGCTCCGTACATTGGACAAATGAGAGAACGAATTGCGCAATTACTCGAAACAGAAATCGAAAACATTAATGTAAAAGCGACGACAACAGAACAGCTTGGTTTTACGGGCAGAGGAGAAGGAATTGCCTCGCAGGTAGCTGTATTGCTGAAAAGAAGAGAAAAATAAATAGAAGAGTGTTTTCTAACTTTGTGAGTGGTAAAATAGATCACAGAAGATGAAATATTAGGAGGCGGCATTTTTATGTCAAACGATATTCGTGTACGCTATGCCCCAAGTCCAACAGGACATTTACATATAGGCAATGCCCGTACCGCATTATTTAACTATTTATATGCACGAAATAAAGGTGGTAAATTTATTATTCGTATTGAGGATACGGATAAAAAGCGTAATATTGCGGGCGGAGAAGAAAGTCAGTTAAAGTATTTGCAGTGGCTTGGCATCGATTGGGATGAAAGCGTTGATAAAGACGGAGGATTCGGTCCATACCGTCAGTCTGAACGGAATGATATTTACGAAAAATATTACCTAGAGCTACTTGAAAAAGGCAGTGCTTATAAATGCTATTGTACGGAAGCTGAGCTTGAGGCTGAGCGTGAAGCTCAAGTTGCGAAAGGTGAAACACCAACGTACTCAGGGAAGTGTCGCCATTTAACGGCTGAGGAACGTGCTAAGTTAGAAGCTGAAGGCAGAGAGCCAAGCATCCGCTTCTTAGTTCCGGAAGGTGTAGTTTATTCTTTCGATGATATGGTAAAAGGTGAAGTATCTTTCGAATCAGATGGCATTGGTGACCATGTCATTGTAAAAAAAGATGGAACACCTACCTATAATTTTGCTGTTACAATTGATGATCATTTAATGAAAATTTCACACGTTTTAAGAGGAGATGACCATATCTCCAATACGCCTAAGCAGTTAATGATTTACGACGCTTTAGGCTTTGAGCGACCAGTTTTTGGTCATATGACGTTAATTGTGAATGAAAGTAGAAGAAAATTAAGTAAACGTGACGAGTCTATTATTCAATTTATTGAGCAGTATGAAGAGCTTGGTTATTTACCTGAGGCGCTCTTTAACTTTATTGCTTTATTAGGCTGGTCGCCTTCAGGAGAAGAAGAAATATTCTCTAAAGAAGAGTT
>JAEWIG010000185.1 GCA_023387295.1 Bacillota bacterium
GAGGGATTTTATCCTAAAGAGAGAAAAAGAAGTACACTGTTGGTCCTTGCTATTACCCTCCATAATATCCCAGAGGGGTTAGCTGTCGGGATCGCATTCGGTGCACTTGCAAATGGGGGAACAGAAGCATCTTTAGCGGGTGCCTTGACCCTAGCCCTAGGAATAGGTATACAAAATTTTCCTGAAGGTGTGGCAGTTTCAATGCCTCTAAGAGGTGAGGGAATGTCCCGTAGAAAAAGCTTTTTCTACGGACAATTTTCAGGTATGGTCGAACCTATCGCCGCAGTTATTGGTGCTTTGGCGGTCTCATTTATTGAACCATTATTACCTTATGCATTGAGCTTTGCTGCTGGAGCAATGATATTTGTTGTAGCTGAAGAAGTTATTCCAAGCTCACAAGAAAAAGGAAATAAGGATCTAGCTTCTATGAGTTTAATGGTTGGTTTTGTATTAATGATGATTCTTGATGTGGCATTAGGCTAACTTTTTTCTTACGAAAGACTTTAAATAAAAAATAGAAAGGGGTTGGTTTAGCTGTTATTGTCAGCGTTATTATGGTGATATTCAGGGAAGATAAAAGGGCAGTACACGATTTAATCGCAGGAACTTATGTTAGGTATGAAAGATAACATTCAAACGAGACGATTGCTAAATTATCAATCCTTGTAGAACAAACGGGAAGGTTTGTTCTACAAGGATTGTATTTTTTTGAATTTAGATCAACAGAGTGAGACAAAACTGTATTAAGGGTTGGGAAATTCGCAAATAGGTTTAATAAAATTCTTTCGAGAAAGAAAAAAGGATGCAACTCTGTAAATGACAGAATTACATCCTTTTTCTAGGAAAAAGTTAATTATCCTTTTTGAACGTTAGTTGCTTGAGGACCACGTTGTCCTGCTTCAACATCAAACGTTACTGGTTGACCTTCGTCTAAAGATTTGAATCCGTCGCCTTGGATAGCTGAGAAATGTACGAATACATCTTCGCCACCTTCACGTTCGATAAATCCAAAACCTTTTTCTGAGTTAAACCATTTTACTGTACCTTTTTCCATGAGAAAAAACCTCCGTTGCGTAATCCGCTATTATTACTATTTTTGTTCCATTACATAAGACGTAAATCGCAGATTTGCAACTTAGTAAAGTCAAAAATAACTTTGAAAAAATAATAGCATGATCAAAAAAGAATTTCAATTAGATGGAGTAAGAAAAAAGGTTACAAAAATGTGAAAAATGGGTTGACTTATGTAATAGCACATACTAAAATTAAGAAAATTTAAAATATTAAAACACAGTGACTGGGAGTATTAAGGAATGCTTTTATTGTTTAGAGAGCTATCGGTTGGTGAAAGATAGTCAATAAAATCCCCAACTCGCCCACGAGTGGTAAGGCTGAACATTAGGTCTTAACGGTTAATCTCCGTAATCAGTTATAAAGTGGATTTGTTCATAATTAACAAATCAAGAAGAGCGGTACCACGTAGGTAAAGCCTGTCGTCTCTTATGAGATGATAGGCTTTTTATTTTTACTTTTTATATTTAAAAAGGAGGAGATAGTATGGTAACAACAACTTGGCAGAGACAAGATATTACAGAACATTATTTGGAACAAGTTCGAGGTGGAATTCCTTTTGGGACAGAACAAGCTAAAATGATGCTTCAGTTGGTCAATCATTTTACCCCTAATCCGAAAAAAATAATGGACCTAGGATGTGGAAATGGATTTTTGGCGGAAATTTTGCTCAAAACATATCCAAATACTACTGCTAAATTATTGGACCATTCAGAACCAATGGTTCAAGCTGCTCGGAAACATATGAGTGAGTACCATAATCGCTGTGAGATTATCCAAGGTGATTTTAGTAATTCTATTCACAAATTTGCCGAACCTAATTCCGTTGACTGTATTGTTTCAGGTTTTGCTATTCACCATCTTCCACACGAAAAGAAAAAGGACCTTTATAGAGAAATATATGACCTTTTAGCTGATGGGGGGATATTCATTAACATAGAGCATACAGCTTCAGCCACTCCTGAAATTGAAAAATTGTACGATGAGATGTTCATTGACCATCTTTCTATTCATAATAAAAGGGATAGGCAAGAAGTGGCTAATGAATATTATAGCCGTTCTGACAAAGAAGATAATATACTTGAACGAGTTGATATTCAGGTTAATTGGCTAAGAGAAATTGGTTTTAAGCACTCGGATTGTTATTTTAAGTGGATGGAACTTGCCGTATTTGGTGGAGTAAAATGAATATTAATCAATCATTGGTCTAGAAGTTCTGATTGGGAAACCCAAAATAAGGTTTATTTTAGGGTGTAGAAATGCACTTAAGCTATGAATCAGGTTTGGGGGTATTAAATGAATGGACCTAGGTACTCCAATAGCTACAGGTAATACAGCGAAAATCTATCTTATTGAAAACAAGATTATAAAATTATTTAATAATGAGTTGCCAAATACAGAAGCTTATTATGAAGCCAATAAGCAAAAGTTCGTCTATTCATGTGGACTTTTTGTGCCTGAAATCTTTGACGTTACAGAAATTGATGGAAAGCAAGCTATTATAATGGAATATATAAAAGGAAAAACTATAGGTGATTTGCTATTTGATAACCTGGAGAAATCAGAATATTACATGGGAATCTCCATTGATATACAACAAAAGATCCATACAATTGTTGCTGATTCACTTGAGCCAATGTCACAAAAATTAAGACGTCAAATTGAATCGGTTCCCCACTTAGATAATAGGCATAAGTCTAATTTAATATATAAGTTGGATTCGATGACATATGAGAATCGTCTTTGTCATGGAGACTTCCATCTATTTAATTTGATTATGTCAGATGGAAAAGTCGCAGTTATCGATTGGGTTGATTCCAGTGCAGGAGATATACGTGCTGACATTTACCGCACATATCTTTTATATTCTCAGATTTCTATGGATTTAGCACAGATGTATTTAAGGATTTACTGTGAGAAAAGTGGTTTGTTACAAGAAGAAATTTTTAAATGGGCTCCAATTATTGCAGCAGCAAGATTATCTGAAAATGTAGCAACGGAAAAAACAGAGCGACTTCTGAAGATAGTAGAGCATTACTGTCCTCTATAATTTCGTATTCACCTGTAGAGCGCGATTAAATACAAAACAGTGGGAAACGAATGCTTCCCACTGTTTATTACGTTATTTAGCTGGTTTTTTCATAAATGGTTTTGAAAATTGGATGGATTGATTTTCACTAATAAATGTAGAACCAAAAAGCAATGCGCCCCCAAGTATTTGTACAAATGTCATTTGTTCTGACAAGATAGCAGCAGAAATCACTAATGATGTGATAGGGTCTACATAACTTAATGCAGCGATACTCTGCCCTTTTAATTTTTGCATACCAGAGAAGAATAACAAGAATCCAATACCTGTGTGAACCATCCCTAAGATTAATATAAATGGAATCGAAGAACTTGAAACTTCTAACATACCGAATCCTTCAGTAAAAAGTACATAGGGTGTGAGAAGTAACGTTGCTGTTCCAAGCTGAATGAATGTAGTTTCTAACCCATCCATGTTTTTGAGAAATTTGTTGAGCAGCATTAATGAAGCATATAATACAGCTGCCATTAGTCCATAGCCTATCCCAATTAAATCACCTAATCCAGATGTACTTAAACCACCATTACCAACAATGAATAACATACCTAACATGGCTACACCAATGCAGACTATTTTCTTTGTTGATAATTTCTCCTTAAGTACAAGTGGAGAAAGAATAAGAACAATCACAGGTGCAAAATAATAACTTAATGCTGCGTTCGAAATGGTTGTATGCTTATACGCTTGGAAAAGAAAAATCCAATTTCCTCCCAATGCAATACTCGAAAGTAATAAAACGATAGCATTTGCTTTCACATGAGCCCATGAGATTTTTTTCTTCATCATGAACATGACGGCCATTAAAAATAAACTACCAATTAAAGCACGTAATAAAGCTATTTCACTCGAAGCTAAATCAATGTATCTTACAAATACGCCAATCGTACCAAAGATGATCATTGATAGTAGGAATTGAATTTTTGATTTCATTGTCGACTCCTTCGAATCCGAGAAGGAGCTTATCGTTCTCAGATTCTTAATCTATTTTTAATATTAGTTTATTTGATGCTGACTCAAAAACAGGAGCAGACGGTGGTGGGGGTGAAGTAGAAAATGGCTTCCAATTGTATAGATTTATACTAGATAAAGATATGATAATCACCCCAATTCTATTATTATAGCGATATTAACAAATATACCAAATATTACTATATAAATGAACGGATGTTTTGGAACGTAGGGAAGCTTCTTTTGTAGTTGAACGTAAAAAGTATGAAGATGAACAGAAAACAACCTAACTTGAACACAAAAGAAGGGAAGTTGAACACAAAACCGAAAAGGATTTCAAATAGAGTAGTATAGAATCGAAAGGAAGCGGCTTACTCAGCTAAATTCATTTTTTTACTTCTATTTCTTTTAGAAGCACTGCACTATGTGTATTGATTAAACGTTATATCTATATAACAAATCTTCGCGAAGGGAGTTAAAAAGAGATTCATTTTTTTATAGTTGACAAATGATAGTTGGATTTGTTAAGATGAAATCCTTCCGCTGACAACACAAAAAAATTATTTCAAAATAATGATTGACAGTGTGAAGGAAAAGTGATAAATTGTTATTTGTCTTAAAAAATAGTTCTTTGAAAACTAAACAAAGCAAAAACGTCAACGTTTTAAATAGTCTTTTAAAGACAAACTTAAGAGCTAATCTTACTCTTTTTTTGGAGAGTTTGATCCTGGCTCAGGACGAACGCTGGCGGCGTGCCTAATAC
>JAEWIG010000285.1 GCA_023387295.1 Bacillota bacterium
ATTTAGAACAATGGCTCCGCCAATACCGGTACCATAAGTCAGGCAAAGAAAATCCTGAAAGTGTTTACCTGCTCCAAAATATTTTTCACCAAGTGCTGCTGCATTCACATCATTTTCTACCCTAACAGGTACTTTGAATCTTTCTTCTAATATATCCTTTATTCTTGTTCCTGTATAGTTAGGGATGTTTTCATTTGCATAAATGATATAGCCTTCTTCACTATTCACTTGACCGGCTGTACTAATGCCAATCGCATCATAGTTTTGAAAACCGGATATGATATTAATCAGTCTATCGATTATATGAGTTCCTTCACTAGCTAGCTTTGTGTCGAACTCTTTTATCCAATCGAATTCACCTAATTCATTGCATATACCGGTTTTTATTGACGTACCACCGATGTCGACAGCCAATATTTTCATTTCATTCGTCCTCTTTTATCGAATAGCTTTCATAAATCTCTTTGTAATGTCCATGGGTCTTGTGATAGCAGTACCAACAACTGCTGCGTGGACACCTAGTTCAAATACTTTCTTCAGCTGTTCTGGTGTCCAGATGCCACCTTCTGCAATAACAGGAATATCAAAATCCTTAACCAATCTTTCGATTAACGGTAAATCTGGCAAGGATGTGCCTACTGTGTAATCCGTATAGCCGCTTAACGTCGTCCCTATACAATCAAAGCCAAGACGATACGCTTCTTTCGCTTCTTCATATGTAGAGCAATCAGCCATGAAAAGTTGGTTCGGATACTTCTCTCTTATTTTCGGAAAGATTTCACTTATCGTATAGCCATCTGGTCTGATTCTTTTTGTCGCATCAAGGGCGATAATGTCTACACCTTCTTCAGCAAGAAGATCAATTTCTTTCATCGTAGGCGTAATAAAGACAGCTGATCCTTCATAATCGCTTTTAATAATTCCAATAATCGGAAGCTCAACCGTTTGTTTTATTTCTCTAATATCTTCTACACTATTAGCTCTAATTCCTTTTGCCCCACCAAGCATTGCCGCATAAGCCATTCTCCCCATGATATAAGGGCTGTGAAGTGGCTCCTCAGGTAGTGCTTGACAAGATACAATCAGTTGTTTGTTAATTTTCTCTAATGTCATTGCTTTGTTGTTCATGCTATACATCTCCAAGTATTAAATTTATCCCAGATTTATTCTTATTCCTTCACTGCACCAATCGAAATTCCTGATGTAAAGTACCTTTGGAAAAGAATGAAAATGATGAGCATCGGAATAGCAGCAACAGTAGCTCCAGCCATTTTATAGGCAAAGTTCGGATTCATATCTTGCATTAATGTCGCAATCCCAACCATTAACGTTTTTGAATTTTCCGATTGACCTACAACAAGCTGCCATAAATAATCGTTCCATACTTGAACAAAGTAAAGGATGAACAAAGCACCAATACCAGGCTTTACTAACGGTAACATAATTTTATAAAACACAGTGAATTCGCTCGCCCCATCCATTTTGGCTGACTCTCTTAATGAATCAGGGATGCTATCGAAGAATCCCTTCAGCATAAATACACCAAAAGCTGTAGCGACGTTTGGCCAAATCATTCCGTGCAGGGAATCGACCATTCCAAAATCTTGAACGATTCTAAACAATGGGACAATCATTACCTCTTTCGGAACCATTAAGCTGGAAATAAAAATAATGAAAATAATATTTTTCCCCTTAAACTTAAGCTTCGAAAATGCGTATGCCGCTAAACAGCTTACGATGATTAAGGCAACAGTAGATACTAAAGAAACAAATATACTATTAAATGCCCATCTAAAAGCAGGCTGATTATTAAAAACATCAATATAATTGTCTAACGTAAATGTTGTTGGGAACCAATCTGGTGGCATTTTTACAACATCTGAACTATTTTTGAATGAGCTTGTCACGAGCCAATATAATGGAAATACACTTAGAACCGCAAAAAATATGACGATAGCATTAAAAATGATATCGATTTTTTCCTTCTTTTTCTTATTCCTATTTTTTCTACCGAACATTCCCATTCACCTCCTAATCTTTCTTGAACATAGCACGTAACTGTGGAACCGAAAGTACTAATGTGATGATGAACATGATAACTCCAATTGCTGATGCAATCCCGAGTTGATTATACTTAAAGGCATTATTATATAAGAAATACATGAGTGTTGTAGAGGCATTATTCGGTCCGCCTCCTGTCAAAAGTTGAATAACAACGAAGATTTTTAACACAGCAATAATATTCATAATAATAATGTAAATAGTTGTGGGTTTTACCATTGGAATGAGGATTTTCCTAATAATATGTAGTCTGCTAGCACCATCCACTTCAGCTGCTTCAAAAACATCCTTTGGAACACCGATCATGGCCGCAATGTAAAGGATGATCGCCGAACCTACGTTTGTCGCGAATGTAATAAATATGATAACCGGTAGAACGAGGTCCTTATTACCGAGAAAATTAACTGAAATATCTCCTATTTCCCTTGCTAAATACGGGATTAAACCGTTGGCTGGATTTAATAAAAAGCTCCAAACCATACTCATAACAACCATTGAAACCATTACAGGTATATAGTAACTGCCTCGAATTAAAGACACGTATTTTGCATTTTTATCAAAAATAGCTGATGCGACAAATAAAGCAAAAAATACTGTTAGAGCAACAATAAAGACAACGAAGATTACAGTATTAATCGTTGATTTCACAAAAACCGGGTCCGCAAATAAACGACTATAATTCTCAAAACCTACAAAGGTTTCCTGCTGATAGTTTATTCGAAATAAACTTAAGCGAATGCCTTCAAATATTGGGTAAACGATAAAGACAAGGAACAGTAAAAGCTGGGGTGCAATAAATAGATAGCCTGTTAAATTCTCCTTTAACGATGCTTTATTGATTTTCATAAGTTTCTCTTACCTTTCTATAAGAGACTGACTAAGGGTAATACACATTGCCCAATAGTCAGTCTCTCATAATTCATTATTAATAGAAGTTATTTCTGATAAATCACTGAATTTGCTTTCGCATTTTCAATCACTTGGTTACCTTTTTCTTGGTAATCCTTTACAACCTCTGCACCAGATTTCTCTCCAGTGTAAAGAGCTTGTAGTTCAGGGTAGAGAACTTGTCTTAGCTCGCTATATCCTGGAACGCTTCCAGTGAAGTTAAACATATATTGAGCATTTTTATCGTATGCTTCGAATAATGGCTTTTCTGCCTTGAATTCTTCTGAAACTGATGTTCTAACTGGTAAACCGTTTTTAGAAGCTTTTACTAGCTCTTCATCTGTTGAGAAGAATTTAACAAAATCCTTGCTGACCTTCATTTTTGTCTCATCACCAGTATTGAATACACTTGCGCCAGTAACGTAAGTAAATGTTAATGGGTCTCCACTTTCAGATGGAATGTTAGCAAGTCTTGCATCGAACTTCGGTGCTTTTCCAGCTTCCATATCAGCCAGCATATTGTTATATAAAACAGAGTTTACAAAGCCAACTCCAAGCTGTTGGTTTTGGAACATTGCAAGAGTATCATTTGAAGAAACTGATTCTGCACCAGGATTTGTTAATCCCTCATCATAAATCTTCTTCAACCAATCTGCTGCTTTCGCACCCTTTGCATCATCTAAAATAATATTTCCATTTTCATCGAAGAACTCATTTCCAAACATTCTTAAGTAAGCAAGGTTCCATGTATCCCCTTGGTTATTAAGCGCAAATAATGCCATTGGGTAAGCATTTGGATATTTGTCTTTTGGTGTGTCTGTCTTTAATTTGTTAAGAATTGTTTCGTACTCTTCAAGAGTCCAAGTTTTGATTTCGCCTTCTTCACCAATGAACTCTCCAAGTCCAGCTGCCTCAAACATTTCAGCGTTATAAACTAATGTTCCTGCCATGTGAGAGAATGGGTAGAAGTAAATATCGTCACCAAAAGTTACGCTCTCCCAGAAGTTTTCAGCAATATCACTTTTTGCTGCGTCATCCACGATATCATTTAAAGGTACTAGAGCACCTCTATGTGCATAGTCTCCCATAGCAAAAGTGCTTTCGAAGAAGATATCTGGTGGTGTGCCACCATTTAAATTAACATTTAAAAGCTCATCACGTTGATCACTTGCTACAACTTCAACATTAATTTTTACATCATGCTTTTTGTACTGTTCAGAGAATTTTTCAGCTGCGTATTTGAAGAAGCTATCATAATCTGCTTTTTCTTCATCCGCACCCATTACTCCCTTCCATTGTGGAGTTAACCAAAGAGAAATTTCTACTGCATCCTTTTTCGAATCCCCATCAGATTTCGATGAGTCCTTGCCGCCTGAACAGCCTACAAGAATACCCAGCATCAATACCACGATACTAGTCAAAGCTAAAGTGCGTTTCTTAAACATGTTTTTGCCCCCTATCTTTTTATAAAATACTTTTTAATTTATGGAAAACAAGCTTTGATAATTGCTTGTGTCCAGCCTCATCAAGATGCATATAGTCAATTTCATTCATATGCACAGTTCCATCAGTACGAAGAAAGTCTATCCCTCTTAACTTTAATAATTCCTCTAAATAATCAGGAAGCTCTTCTGATTTGCGATCACAATTTAATCCCATTGATTTACATACATCAGTTTGATAGTAGCCATTCCCAATTGGAGGAGGTGCAATCACTAACACCTTAGGATTACTTCCCTTCACTCCAGCCGGAGTACTTCTTGCCTTTTCAGCAAGTCTCGTAATTCCTTGAGCTATATTGTAGGAAGTGAGATTAAATCTCTCCTTCGTATCATTTGTCCCCAGCATAATGATGACAAGCTCTATAGGTGAATGACTCATTAGGCATGGATGAATATATGTGTAAGCATTTAACCCTTCAAACAATGGGTCATCTACTACACTCGTCCTTCCTGAAAGTCCCTCTTCCACGACTTGATATTCATCACCTAGCATTGCTCCTAAGAGGCTGGACCATCTAATTTCCTCTGGAAATCTTTCCAGCGTCTTCGCATCATAGCCCCATGTGTTTGAATCTCCAAAACAGATGATTCGTTTCTTCATATTTATTTACCGCTATATTTTGAAATAGCTCTATCAATTTGTTCTTTAATTTCTGCCACTTTATTTAAATCATCACCCGTTACTGGCTCAAGTGGATTTCTTACACTTCCAACGTTTACCCCACGTAACTTTAAGACTTCTTTAATAGCAGAATACATATTTCCATTTAATGAACATAACGCAATGATAATATCCGTAATATCTCTTTGAATCTTTCTTGCTTCAGCAAAATTGCCAGTAGACACGAATTTCTCTGCCATTAAAAAGAGCTCAGGCATTGACGCATATGTACCACCAATTCCACTATCTGCTCCAATTAGTCTTCCAGCTACATACTGCTCATCTGGACCATTGAAGACGATGAAATCTTCTCCTCCAGCTGCTTTAAATCTTTCAATATCCATAACTGGCATGGAAGAATTCTTTACCCCAATTACTTTTTTGTTTTCAAGCAATCTATTAAATAAATTTAATGACAGGTTATATCCTGTAGTTTGCGGAATGTTGTAAACAATAAATGGTAAATCAGTTGATTCCATGATGTCTGTCCAATACTTGTAAATTGAACTTTCAGGAAGCTTAAAGTAGATTGGCGGAATAGCTGACAATGCATCATATCCTAATTCTTCAGCATATTTGGCTAAGCTAACACTGTCCCTCGTCGATGGTGCTCCAACATGTGCGATTAACGTAAGCTTTCCTTTTACACTTTCAGCAACATACTTTAATGTTGCTTTTCTCTCTTCAAGATTTTGATATATACATTCACCTGAGCTTCCACCTACATAAAGGCCAGTGACACCTTTCCCGTATAAATAGTTGCAAAGTTCTTTTGTGCGCTCTTCAGATACTTCTCCTGCTTCATCATAGCAAGCATAAAATGCTGGAATAATTCCTTTGAATTTTTCGTTCATCATACTATCCCCCTAGTTGTTAACGTTTCCATATTGAATATATCATCTATTTTCGATAAATGTAAATAATTTTCTCCAGATTAATAATTTTTAGAAAAAATATTCACTATTATTTTCCATGTAGATACCTATTTGAACGGAGTAGCTACCTCTGTTCAAACTTAAGCTGAAGCTCTTTTTCATCTAAAGAAATTAGCAGTCTATTACTATATGCCTTATCCTCTAATGGATAATCCTCTCGATAATGAGCGCCTCTGCTTTCTTTCCTTTCAAGCATTGCTTTTAAAAGAAGCTCCGATAAAAGTAAATAATTTTTAGCCTTAAAAGCACTTTTCCGTTCTTCTTTCGTTCTCGTAAATAAGCTTAGGTTAAAAGAAGCCTTAAACCTTTCTATTTCTGCCAGTGCAAGAAGTAGATTCTCTTCATTCCTGATAATATTTCCGTTAAACCACATAAGTTCTCTAATGGCATCAATAACTTCATTTGGAGTAAAGGAATGCTCTATATTTGCTGAGTAATTTGCGATGGCATGATTTAATTTAGTGACCTCTTCTTCTTCGTCAATCTGTACGAAATCATTTGCTGATAAATAGTCTAGACAATGCTTGGCTGCTCTTTTACCAAAAACCATGCAAGCACCTGTGGAATTGCCACCTAATCTATTAGCTCCTTCAATTCCTCCTGCTAGCTCTCCTATAGCATATAGACCATCTACGCCTGTGCATCCAAAGCTATCAATCATTACCCCACCATTACTAGCATGTGCGAATGGAGCAATTTTCACTTTTTCTGAAAGAAGATTAATCCCTCTTTCACTAAGCCAGTTTAAATAAATGGTGTAGAAATCACTTTTATTTTCGTAAAGACCCTTATCATATGTAAGCTCGAATCCTTCTTCACTTTTTGTTTCCATAATGTACTTCATCATGGCAATATCAAAGTATTTAGA
>JAEWIG010000304.1 GCA_023387295.1 Bacillota bacterium
TCCCCATCCCTTTTAGTAATAAATAGTGCTTCTTTAACGTTTGAAGCGAATTTGATAAGACATTTTCTTTTGGTGAGTTCAGCAGAACAAAGTGATCAGGATGAAAATCAATTCTCATGTTATGTTGCTTTACAAAATCTCCAATTTCTCTTAAATCATGATAAAGTGGTTTCATATAATCCCAATCGGCTAGTTCTGGATGATTTGTTAATGGAATAAGTCTTGAAGTTAAACGGTAAAAGTGAATTCCTGCTGCAGCAGTATGCCGCAGCAATCTAAGTGTGTTTCGTAAATTCATGATCGAAATTTGCTCAAGTTTTCGTAAAGCTGCTTCCGGATCCTTCATTTTCTGGAACTGACTAAATGTCATTGTTTTCGATGGGGATGCATTTTTCAGCTCCATGCTCATCGCAACGTAACCGAGACGTACAATCGTCATATTTTCCACCTCATTATTAGTATGGAAAAAGTGACCACAAAATAGCCTTACTTTTTCATTAATCCTTCCTTTTCTAAGTATTGCTTAGCTACTTCAAAAGGACTAACTCCTTCCATATTCACTTGATAATTCATTTCCCTCATTTCATCATCACTTATTTTTCCTGCAAGTTTATTTAATGACTCTTTTATCTCTGGATATTGTTTAACTGTTTTTTTCCTTAATAAAGGTGCCCCCTGATAAGGAGGAAATAAATGTTTATCATCTTCTAAAACAGTAAGTTGATATTGCCTTAACTCACTATCTGTAGAATAGGCATCAACTAAATTGATATTACCTGTTTCTACTGCTCCATACCGTAATTTCGGCTCCATCGTGACTAAATTTACGAAATTTATGCCATAAAGCTTTTGTATTCCAAGATATCCGTCTTCTCGATCAGAAAACTCCAGGGTAAATCCTGCTTTGATCCCATTTTCGATATTTTTCAAATCTGTAATGGTTTTTAACTGATATTCATCTGCCAACTGACTTGGAACTGCTAATGCATACGTATTGTTAAACATCATCGGTTCAAGCATTTCCATATCATATTTTTCCAACATCCCGTCTTTTGCTTGCATATACACTTGTTCTCTATCTGTACTTATAGCCGTTTCTTTTAGAAATTCAGATATAGCCGTACCCGTAAACTCTGGATATATATCAATGCTTTCTGCTTTAAGCGCATTGAAAACAAAAGAGGTTTTCCCAAGTCCCGGTTTCAAGACAACTTCTAAATCTGTGTCATTTTCAAGTAGCAATTTATACATATTAATTAATATTTCTGGCTCAGAGCCTAATTTTCCAGCAATAATGATTTCTTCTTTCTGTTCTTTCAAAATAAATGGAGTGATGATAATCAATAGACCCATAGCCAGAATGGTGCTAATCATCAACATTGACTTCTTGTAGCTCAGCTTTTCCAGACTTCTTAGTAAAACATCAAAAACGAGTGCCAAAATAGCAGCAGGTATTGCGCCTAGGACAATTAGTGTCGTGTTATTTCTGTCAATACCTAGGAGGATAATATCACCTAATCCACCTGCCCCAATAAGGGCTGCCAGCGTTGCAGTTCCAACTATTAGCACCATAGCTGTACGAATTCCAGCCATAATAACAGGCATGGCCAAAGGGAGTTCGACCTTTAATAATCTTTTTCGTCCATTCATCCCCATAGCCTTAGCAGCTTCAATTAATGAAGGATCGATTTCTTTAATACCTGTATAAGTATTTCTCAATATTGGTAGCAAAGCATAGACAACTAATGCGATAATCGCAGGAACCCTCCCGATTCCAAATAAAGGAATCAAGAGTCCTAGAAGTGCTAGGGAAGGAATCGTTTGCAATACAGCAACTATTCCGATCATCCCTTCAGCTATTTTTTTCTTTTTAGTCAAATAAACCCCAAGTGGAATCGCAATAATCACTGCAAATAAAAGGGAGACAAAGGAAATTTGAATATGCTCAAACAACGCACTAACTAGCTGATCTTGCCGTTCTTTGAAAACATTTATAAAATTATCCATTTGCGTTACCTCGATTTTGCAAATGATTTGCTAAATAAGTAATAAACAATTGTCTATTTATCATGCCTATTCTTTCACCGTTTTTTTCCACCGCGAGTTGTTCCATATTCGTTAATTTATCTAATATTTCTTCTAAAGAGCTAGAAATCGGAATCGTACAAGTGATATCGTCTATCCACTCGCCACCCATAAATGGCTGAATAATATCTTCTAAATTAAGAGTAGGATTATGCTTTACAAACTGATCCCCGATAAACTCTTTCACAAAATCATTCAAAGGATTACTTAATATTTCATTTGGCGTTCCTAATTGGATAATCCTTCCTTCTTTCATTATGCATATCCTGTCAGCCAATTTTAATGCCTCTTGCCTATCATGTGTCACAAAAACAATTGTTTTCTTAATCCTTTTTTGGAGTTCTACTAAATCTTCTTGTAGTTTTTCACGACTAATCGGATCAAGAGCGCTAAATGGTTCATCCATTAAGATAATTTCTGGGTCTGCTGCTAGCGCACGGATAACACCAATTCTTTGTTGCTGACCTCCTGACAATTCAATAGGTTTTCTATTTAAGTATTTTTCAGGTTCTAATCCAACCATATCTAAAAGTTCAATAACCCGCTTCTTCGTTTTCTCTTTGCTCATTTTTTTAAGTTCAGGTACAATCGAAATATTTTCTTCAATGGTCATATGAGGAAAAAGAGCAATTTGCTGAAGCACATAGCCAATATTCCATCTTAATTCGTGAATATCAAATTCACTTATTTTTCTATCATTAAAGAAAATTGTCCCATCCGATAAAGGGATTAAACGGTTAATCATTTTCAGTGTAGTCGTTTTTCCACATCCACTCGGTCCAATTATGACAAAGAATTCTCCTTTTTTTATTTCGAGATTTATAGAATCAACAGCAGCAGTACCATCCACGTATCTTTTTGTTACATTCGTAAATTTAATCATTTCATTCCAACTCCCCTTATCCAATCATTTCTTAATCGAAAAATTAAAATAATAGTCTAATTTTTTGATAGGTCAAATTCTACAAAAGCTTATTCAACTGATTTAGTTTTTATACTAAATTTCAGCCTATTTATCTTTCAAACGGAAATAAAAAAGATGACACCTGTGAAAAAAGTGATCATCTTCTAAAATCGCGTCGAAATTATTATTTAATTATGTCTTTATTTTACGGATTGAGGCCAAATACGTCCGCATTACTTGTTCACTTGTCATCTCTAGTAATTCAGCCGCTCCTGTTATTGCTTCTTGAAGAGACATTGGAGCATTTACAATACTATGGATACTTGTGATCCCATGTTCATACAATACATCAATCCCGTGGCCAATTGAACCTGTTAAGGCAAAAACAGGTATTCCTTTCATCCTAGCTGCCTCTGCTACTCCCATTGGCGTTTTTCCCGAAGCTGTTTGAAAGTCGATTTGTCCTTCACCTGTAAAAACACAATCTGCCTTAGTTAAACGATCAGCTAGCTTGGAATATTCAATGACAATATCGATACCTCTTTGTGTTCTGGACGGGAAAAATGCTTGAAAAGCACCGCCAATTCCACCTGCAGCCCCTGCCCCAGGCATGTCGTGTAAATGAATTCCAGTTTGAGTCTCTATTAAATCAGCCCAACGAGACATATTGTTGTCAAGTATCCTCACCATTTCAATTGTTGCTCCTTTTTGTGGTCCAAACACATATGAAGCACCCTTTTTTCCGATTAATGGATTTTGCACATCTGTTGCAATTATAAATTCACTACATGCAATTCGAGAATCAAATTTACTGTCGTCAATTTTTACAATTCGAGAAAGCTCAGCTCCACCATTTCCTACTGCAATACCATCATTATCTAGCAACTGCATTCCTAAAGCTTGGAGCATCCCAATCCCACCATCATTCGTTGCACTGCCACCAATCGCCAAAATAAATTTTCTTAATCCATCATCTAGTGCTTTTTTAATTAACTGGCCAGTACCAAAGGTTGTTGCAGCCATAGGATTAAGCTGTGTCGAATCGATTAAACAAATGCCCGAAGCACTTGCCATTTCAATCACACAAGTTTCCCCATCACCCAAAATTCCATATGCGGCTTTTACAGGCGTTAATAAAGGTCCTTTCACAGTTACTTCAACATAGTGACCATTCGTCGAAGCTACTAAACTCTCCATCGTTCCTTCTCCACCATCTGCAACAGGAACCAATACAGTTTCTGCTGTCTTTAATGCGTTTTTCACTCCTCTTTCAATTGCTTTTGCAGCTTCAATTGCCCTTAAACTGCCTTTGAATGAGTCTGGAGCAATGACAACTTTCATATAACTTTCCTCCTTCATAAGTGAGCTATACGATTGCATTTTAATGAATCAACATTTCTTTTTCTTAACTAAAACATTGGCGATTGTGCAAAGTATGTACATCGAAAATGTTGCTTATCAATATTTTTAAACTAATCAAACTATTGTGGTTTTTCTTAATAATAAAATTTTATTTCAAAATGATCAAATGATACAATTAGCTACGAAAGTAGATATTAATAAAATAAGGAGTGTTGCAAATGGCTGTTAATGTTTATCTTAATTTTAATGGGAATTGTCGTGAAGCCGTAGAATTCTATGCAGATGTATTCGGGACAGAGAAGCCACAAATTATGACCTTTGGAGATTCTTCGCCTAATCCGGAGTATCCCTTACCAGAGGAAGCAAAAAACTTAGTCATGCATTCACGTCTTAATATTAGCGGTAGTACTGTGATGTTTTCCGATACTTTTCCAGGGTCACCTTTTGTGTTAGGAAATAATATTACCCTCGCAATCGTTAGTAAAAATGAAGAGGAAATAAAATCTTTCTTTCATAAACTAAAAGAAGGCGGCAAGGTCAATATGGAGCTTCAAGAAACATTTTGGTGCAAATGCTATGGTCAACTTACCGATAAATTTGGAATTGAATGGCAATTGAATTGCGAAAGTGAAGAAATGACAAATAATCAATGAGTAATTCTTCAACTCCCTCTGATTAGTATAAAAAAGCAGTCTATCGTGTGATAGACTGCTTTCATGTATAATAACCAAATTATGATTTTTTCTCAATTTCACTAAACATCGCAACATAGTTTTTAATTTCATCTGCTTCGTTTTTAACAGAACTAATCGTGATCCATTCTAAGTAAACTTCCCCATTCTTCTTTTTGTTCCATATTTCTCCCTGCCAAAATCCTTTTTCCTTAATGGCATTCCACATTTTTTCATAAAACTCATTTCCATGCTTACCCGAATTCAATATTCTCGGATTTTGTCCAATGACTTCATCCTTTTCGTAGCCGGTTACATTTGTAAAGGCTGGATTTACTCGCTCAATATTGCCTTTTAAATCAGTAACCATAACTCCTTCTGCAGTATGGTTTAATATATTAGCTGCCATTCCGAGCTTTTCTTGATAAAACATCCAAATTACAATGATTAAGCTTGCCATTGCTACCTGTGACAGAGCCATAAACCCAATTGCATAGTGACCAGTTAAATTGAATAAGAATGACAAGAGAAGTGGTGGAAAGAACCCTCCTAATCCTCCCATCGCAGAAACAATCCCATTCACTATCCCTGCTTGCTTAGAAAAATACATTGGAACTAGCTTGAAAATCGTTCCATTTCCAATTCCTGCGCAAAATGCAATTGCTAAGCAGCCAATCGTGTACATTGTTATGGATGGTGTAAAAGCTAGTAAAATTCCTGATAGTGTTAACCCTGTAAAAACAAGCATTAGTATTTTAAACGAATTGAATTTATCTCCAAGCCAGCCACCGACAGGACGCATAAAGGTTGCTATTGCTATAAACCCTGCTGTTCTTAAGCCAGCATCAACCTTATCTAAATGAAAATGTTCAACAAGAAAATTAGGCAAATATATTGTAAAAGCTACAAATGCACCAAAAGTTAAAAAGTAGAATAGGCTTAAAAACCATAGCTTCTCATTTTTATAGACACCTTTAATTTGCTCACTTAAAGAAGTTGAAACCTTTGGTTCATGCTTATCACCAAATAAAAAGTTTAATAGAGCTATAGCCAAAACAAGAATCAAATATAGCTTAACTGTTGTCTGCCAGCCAAGCTGAGTAGCAAGAACGGGTGCTGCAAACGTTGTAATCGCTGTTCCAATATTTCCTGCTCCATAGATTCCATTGACAAAACCATGTTTTTCCTTCGGATAATATTTCGGTAAAGATGTAACCCCAACTGAAAAGACTGCCCCGCTAATCCCCAAAAATAATCCACCAATTAGTAAATCAACGTAGGTTGATGCTGTACTAATATAGAAGATCGGAAATAATAATAATAAAAAACTAATAAAGAATAATTTTCTTGCACCAAAGCGATTTGTCCAAAATCCAATTGGGATTCTTAGAACAGATCCAAGAACGACAGGAATTGCCGTTACTAATGATAATTGACTTGCTGATAATTGAATTTCTTCTTTAATGAACGGCATTAGTGCTGATAAGATAACCCAGACCATAAAACCTGCAATTAAACTAAAAGTTTGAAGAGGTAATTGTAATGTCTTCGTTTTCATTTGACATGCCCCTTTCGAGAAAAATGTGACAGGATAAGAATACATGTATTATTTCCTTTTCTTACATACAGCGTAAAAAAACGCACTATTATTAGATGTGAAGTAGTTCACACTTTCTTTCATGTTCATAAACTTTTCACAGGTTGTTATAAGAGATTGAATTAGTGAAAATATGTTAAACTATAAAAAACAACCTATTTTCATTATTTCTCTAAGGGGTGGTCATAAATGCCTCATCAAATAAAGCCAACACAATCCATTGAAATAAAAGAACTACTTCGATTTGCCGCTCGGACGATAAAAACAGAAAAAGGACAGTATTTATTTCAAGAAGGTATGGATGCAGAAGAACTATTTATTATTATTTCTGGTAAAATACAAATTAGTAAAATTACAGCCGACGGACGTGAGCTGACATTACGAATTGCTGGCGAAAACGATATTTGTGGTGAACTAACCTTGTTCACTAACTCGCCAAAATACCTGTTAAGTGCTTTGGTCGTTGCAGATGGGGAAGTCGCAGTAATCAAAAAAGATGTCATTGAATCCGCCATTTTTAAAGACAGTGCTCTTGCATTTGAATTTATGAAATGGATGAGTGATCATTTTCGAAAAACCCAAACAAAATTTCGCGACCTCGTTCTTCATGGAAAAAAAGGTGCCCTCTACTCGACTTTAATTCGAATGACTAATAGTTACGGTGTTCAGAAAGAAGACGGTATCCTTATTAATCTTACCTTAACAAACCAAGAGCTTGGAAATTTCAGTGGTACGTCAAGAGAAAGCACAAACAAGTTATTAAATGAATTAAAGCGAAAAGGAATTATCTCCATTAACAAAGGAAAAATTACCATTCATGATCTCCAATTTCTCAGAAATGAAATTGCTTGTGAAAACTGTCCCATCACATATTGCAGTATTGAATAATGAAATAATGTTTACAAGACCGATTGATGATGTCGGTCTTTTTTTTTATGTTTCTATAGCCATTTACACTTTTCCTGATCTTTCTTTGTCTAAAATATGAACAAAACCCAAGGTGTGAAGTACTTCACAGTTTACACTTTCCCCATATTGTTACATTGATGCTAACAGATGATTTAAATTTTCTAACAAATGAAATGTTGAAAGGGAGAGATTTTTATGAAGAAGCGTTCACCTTTACAAAATCGTCTCAAATATTTAAAGCCAATAGAAAAACAAGCGAATAACCATAGTCAAACAACACATGAAAATCGTGATTGGGAGCAAGCATATCGCCAGAGATGGCAGCACGATAAAGTTGTCCGCTCAACTCACGGTGTAAACTGTACCGGTTCATGCAGCTGGGATGTTTATGTAAAAGATGGAATCGTAACTTGGGAGGGTCAAGCACTTGACTACCCGTCTACTGGTCCTGATATGCCAGACTTTGAACCGCGTGGTTGCCCTCGTGGTGCGAGCTTTTCCTGGTATATTTACAGCCCTCTCCGTGTGAAATATCCATATGTTCGTGGAGTTCTCTTAAATATGTGGCGTGAAGCATTAGAGAATAATTCGAATCCTTTGGATGCATGGAAAAGCATTGTCGAAAACCCAGATAAGGCAAAAGCCTACAAACAAGCTCGTGGAAAAGGCGGCTTAGTACGTGCTGAATGGGACGAAGTGTTAAAGCTTATCTCAGCATCCATGCTATATACCATTATTAAATATGGTCCAGATCGAAACGTCGGTTTCACACCGATTCCTGCGATGTCAATGGTAAGCTACGCATCAGGTGCTCGCTTTATGCAATTAATGGGTGGGCCAATGCTCAGCTTCTATGATTGGTATGCTGACCTCCCTCCTGCTTCTCCTCAAATTTGGGGAGACCAAACAGACGTACCTGAGAGTAGTGACTGGTACAATTCAGGTTATATATTGACATGGGGCTCGAACGTTCCACAAACACGTACACCTGATGCTCACTTCCTTGCTGAGGTTCGTTACAAAGGAACAAAAGTCGTATCTATTAGTCCAGACTATGCAGAATCCACTAAGTTCTCTGATGACTGGTTAAAGGTTAGCCAAGGTACAGACGGTGCACTAGCTATGGCAATGGGTCACGTTATTTTGAAAGAGTATTATGTAGAAAACCAACATGACTACTTCATTAACTATTCAAAACAATATACTGACTTCCCATTCGTCGTTACATTGAAAAAAGACGGCGACCACTTCCTACCAGACCGATTCTTAAATGCATCTGATCTCGGTAAAAATGTTGGAAATAGTGAGTTTAAACCTGTTCTTTACAATGATTTAAATGGCAAGCTAGTTATTCCTAATGGAACAATGGGTGCAAGATGGGAAGATAAGGCGCAATGGAATTTAAAAATGATTGATGAGGAAACTGGTGAGAAAATCGACCCAAGACTTTCATACAAAGGAATCGAAGAAGAAATTGCAACTGTAAAAATCCCTTACTTCTCTCATGATGGCAATGAAATTTTATACCGAACTGTTCCAATGAGAAAAGTAGAAAGCAATGGTGAAGTTTTCTATACAACAACCGTATTTGACTTAACACTTGCTAACTACGGTGTCGAACGTGGTCTAGGCGGGGAAACAGCTAAAGCTCTTACTGACGAAGTCCCATTCACTCCTGCTTGGCAAGAAAAAATTACTGGAGTTAAGGCAGAGCTTGTGACGAAAATTGCCCGCGAGTTCGCACAAAACTCACTTGATACAGATGGCCGCTCGATGATTATCGTTGGTGCTGGTATTAACCACTGGTTCAATTCAGATACCATTTATCGCGCTGTCTTAAACCTAGTTCTCTTCGTTGGTGCTGAGGGAGTGAACGGTGGCGGATGGGGTCATTATGTAGGCCAGGAAAAACTACGACCTGTTGAAGGATGGCAAACGATTACTACTGCTAAGGACTGGACAGGTCCAGCTAAATTACAGAACGGGACTTCATTCTTCTATTTTGCAACAAATCAATGGCGGTATGAGGAACAACCAGTTAGCGAGCATATTTCACCAATTTATAATAAAGCACGCTATGACCATTATGCTGACTATAATGTCATGGCTGCTAGACTGGGATGGCTTCCATCCTACCCAACATTTAATCAAAATGGAATTGAAATTTATAAGGATGCGCTTGCAAATGGCGCAAAAACAACAGAAGAAATTGGTAGCTATGTCGCTAAGCAACTGAAAGATCGTGAGCTACAATTTTCAATTGAAGACCCAGACAATCCAGTGAACTTCCCTAGAAACCTTTTCGTTTGGCGTTCAAACTTAATTTCTAGCTCTGGTAAGGGACATGAGTATTTCTTAAAGTATTTACTTGGAACAACAAGTGGAATGTTAAATGATGATGAAGATAGTCTAAGACCAGAAGAAGTGAAATGGCGGGATGAGGCTGCGGAAGGAAAACTTGATTTATTAATTAACTTAGATTTCCGTATGGCTGGAACTGCCCTTTACTCTGATATTATTCTACCGGCAGCAACATGGTATGAGAAGCATGACTTAAGCAGTACGGATATGCATCCATTCGTTCATCCGTTCAACCCTGCAATTAGTACACCATGGGAATCACGCTCAGATTGGGAAATCTTTAAATCAATTGCTAAATCAGTATCGAATATGGCTCAGGAACTTGATATGAAGCCAATTAAGGAAGTTGTTGCTACTCCACTTTTACATGATACTCCTCAAGAAATGGCCCAGCCAATGGGGATAATCAAGGATTGGAGTAAAGGTGAATGTGAACCAATTCCTGGTAAAACAATGCCTCAAATCCATGTCGTTGAAAGAGACTTTAAACTAATCTATGAAAAAATGACTTCACTAGGTCCAAATGTTAAGACTTCACCATACGGAACGAAGGGAATTAATTGGTCCGCAGATGAAGAATATGACAAGCTCAAGAGTGTTCTTGGAACAGTTCGTGGTGGAATTGGCGATGGCTGTCCAAGTCTAGAAACGGCTCTCAATGCATGTGAAGCTGTCCTAACATTATCTTCTACTTCTAATGGAAGAATGGCAGTTAAAGCTTGGGAAGCTCTTGAAAAGAAAACAGATTTAGAACTTAAAGATTTAGCGGCTGAACGTGAAGAAGAATCCTTTACATTCGCCCAAATTACTGCTCAACCAAAAACAGTCATCACCTCCCCTGCTTTCAGTGGTTCTGAAAAAGGAGGACGTCGTTACTCACCATTTACAACAAATGTTGAGCGCCTAATTCCTTGGCGGACTATTACTGGTAGACAATCATTCTATGTCGACCATGAAATGATGCAAGAATTTGGAGAAGCGATGGCAACATTTAAACCCATCCTTCAACAGAAACCATTTAGAAATAACCGTCCTGATGTCGAAGGAAAAGAAATTGTCTTAAACTATTTAACACCACATAATAAATGGTCTATTCATAGTATGTATTTCGATTCCCAACCGATGCTAACGCTTTTCCGTGGTGGTCCGACTGTATGGATGAACAAGGATGATGCCGCTGATGTCGGTGTAGAAGATAATGATTGGATCGAGTGCTTTAACCGCAATGGAGTTGTCGTTGCAAGAGCGGTTGTCTCTCATAGAATTCCTAGAGGAATGGCCTTTATGCACCATGCTCAGGACCGACATATTAACGTTCCAGGCACAAAACTTACAAGTAATCGCGGTGGTACTCATAATAGCCCAACGAAGATTTATGTTAAACCAACTCACATGATTGGCGGATACGCCCAATTAAGCTATGGCTTCAACTATTACGGACCAACTGGAAACCAACGTGATGTGAATGTCGTAATCCGCAAACTTAAGGAGGTTGATTGGCTTGAAGATTAAAGCGCAAATCGGAATGGTCATGAACTTAGATAAATGTATCGGCTGTCATACATGCAGTGTCACTTGCAAAAACACCTGGACAAATCGTCCAGGTGCAGAATATATGTACTTTAACAATGTCGAAACAAAACCTGGTATCGGGTACCCTAAACGTTGGGAAGATCAAGACCTTTACCGTGGAGGCTGGGAAGTAAAGAACGGAAAACTTCAGTTAAAATCTGGTTCAAAAACAAATCGTTTATTGAATTTATTTTACAACCCAAATTTACCAACTATTGATGATTACTACGAACCATGGAACTATGATTATGAAACATTAACAAACAGTCCTGAACGAAAAACACAGCCTGTTGCGCGTCCGAAATCGGCTTTAACTGGTGAATTCATGGAAATTCTTTGGGGACCTAACTGGGAGGATGACCTTGCAGGCGGTCATATTACAGGGCTTCAAGATCCCAACGTTGAAAAAATGGAGAATCAAATTCGCACAGAATTCGAAGATGTATTCATGATGTACTTGCCAAGAATATGTGAGCATTGTATGAACCCAGCATGTGTAAGTGCGTGTCCGTCTGGAGCAATGTACAAACGTGATGAGGATGGAATTGTCCTTGTTGACCAAAATGCTTGTCGTGCATGGAGACATTGCGTATCTTCATGTCCTTATAAAAAGGTTTATTTTAACTGGCAAACAAATAAGGCAGAAAAATGTACTTTATGCTTCCCAAGAATCGAAGCTGGTATGCCTACCATTTGCTCTGAAACTTGTGTTGGTCGTATCCGTTACCTTGGTGTCATGCTCTATGATGCTGATAAAGTGGAAGAAGCTGCTCTTGCTGACGAGAAGGACCTATATCAAGCACAATTAGGTATATTCTTAAATCCGAATGACCCAGAAGTCATTGCAGCTGCTAAGAAAGAAGGTATTCCTGTGGCATTTATCGAGGCTGCACAAAAATCGCCAATCTACAAAATGATCATAGATTGGAAAATTGCTCTCCCTCTTCACCCTGAATATCGGACATTGCCTATGGTTTGGTATATCCCGCCATTAAGCCCGATTATGAATATGTTTGAAGGAGTTGGCAGCCATTCTAGTGCTGATGACCTCTTCCCTGCTATCGATCAAATGCGTATTCCTATTGAATATCTGGCAAACCTTCTTACAGCAGGTGACGAAACACATATTCGAACAGTACTAAAGAAAATGGCTGTCATGAGAACTCATATGAGAAGTGTTCAAACAAAGAAGCAACCTGATATTGATTTAGTAGAAAGCCTTGGATTAACTGAGCAGGATATGCAAGATATGTATCGCCTTCTTGCGATTGCTAAGTACGAAGATCGCTTTGTCATTCCCCCTTCCCACCGTGAGGAAGTTGCAGATCTTTATAGTGAACAAGGTAGCTGTGGTCTTGCCTTTGCTGGTGGTCCAGGTGCATGTGGCACCCTTTAAAATAGCTAAATTATTTCTTATCAAAAACTTTATCTAGCATACTCTAAAAATAGATTTATCGCCCAAATTGAATCATTTAACGGCGGAAATCCAGTATTTAACGGCCAAAACTACCAATTTATCAACCAAATTCAGCAATTTAACGGCCGAGCTAAAAATTACGAAAGCGGGTGAGATCATGTATAACGATCAACTTCAACACGCATTTCAGCTTTGTTCCTATTTATTAAGCTACCCGGACAAGGAGTACATTCATTCATTGCCAGAAATGGAATATGAGGTAGATTCAATATCCATTCTTGAAATTAAAGAAGAGCTTCAGCAATATTTTAAAAAAGCGAATACTCTTTCACAAGCTGAACTAGTTTCAACCTATGTAAATACCTTTGATTTTGGAAAAAAATCTAATCTCTACGTTACGTACATGTCAAATGGGGAACAACGTGAACGGGGAATGGACCTACTTTTTATTAAAAACTATTATAGACTACATGGTTTTGATGTAACTGATAAAGAGCTACCTGACTATTTACCTATCATGCTTGAGTTCGCGAGCCTTGTTGACCTAGAAATAATGAAGCCTGTTTTTGAACGATATGTTGATAATATTAAAGAAATAGCTGGAAATGTAAATCCTCATGATAATTTATATGGACATATTATGAGAACAATCATGTAGCTCTTCAGGAAGCAGGCATCACTAAGTCTGTAAGAAGGAGTGAAGAATTATGTACGAACAGTTTTTATGGGTAGTTCTCCCTTATATCGTATTTACCATTTTTATTGGTGGTCATATTTATCGCTATCAGCACGATCAGTTTGGCTGGACTTCTAAATCAAGCGAACTATTAGAAAAGAAACATCTAAGAGTTGGAAGTAATTTATTCCATTGGGGGATTATCTTTGTTTTTGGTGGCCATGTAATGGGATTATTAATTCCAGTTAGTGTATATGAAGCAATGGGTATTTCTGAGCATCAATACCATACTATCGCGCTAATCGGCGGGATTCCAGCTGGAATTGCTGCTACTATTGGAATTTTGATTCTACTTTATCGTCGGATGACTGTTCGCCGTCTGATTGCAACAAGCACGAAAGGCGACTGGGTTTCACTTATTTTTCTAGTAATCGTCATATTATCTGGGATGTCTGCAACATTCCTTAATCTTGACTCAAACGGATTTGATTATCGAACAACAATTGGACCTTGGTTAAGAGGTGTACTCCTCTTCCATCCAGATGCTACCCTTTTAACAACAGTTCCTGTCTGGTTTAAGATTCATATGATTGCTGCTATGGGTATTTTTGCAGCATGGCCATTTACTCGACTTGTCCATGTGTTTAGTGTACCAATCCGTTATTTGTCTAGAAGTTATGTCATCTATCGGAAAAGAGGACCAAAACAAGAGAGTTTGTAAGACCTATTAAATATCAGAAGCCACTCACTCGACAACTCTGTCAACTGAGTGGCTTTTCTCGATTATTTAGTATATTGTGCTTTATATTGTGCAGCTTCTTTTTGAGAACAGAGAACGAAATGTCCAGGTGATATCTCACGCATTTCAAGCTCTTCGTTATCACTGTATTGATGAATTTTCGGATCATATGATTTACGAACTCGAATTCGTTCTGCCTCAGGATCTGGGCGTGGAATTGCTGATAACAATGACTGTGTATAAGGATGAAGAGGGTTTTTATACAATTCTTCCGCATTTGCTAACTCCACAAGCTTGCCAAAATACATAACCCCAATCCTGTCACTGATATATTTAACCATTGATAGATCGTGGGCGATAAATAAATAAGTTAGTCCCTTTTCACGCTGCAGCTTTCTCATTAAATTCACAACTTGTGCTTGAATCGAAACATCAAGTGCTGAAATCGGCTCATCAGCAATAATGAAATCAGGATCTACAGCTAGAGCACGAGCAATCCCTATCCGTTGTCTTTGCCCTCCAGAAAACTCGTGTGGGTAGCGGTTCGCGTGTTCCTTATTTAAGCCTACAGTTTCAAGGAGCTCATAAACCTTTTCCATTCGCTCTTTCTTGCTTTTGGCAAGACCATGTATATCGATACCTTCAGCAACAATATCGGCTACCGTCATTCTTGGATTAAGGGATGCATATGGATCTTGAAAAATCATCTGCATTTTTCGATTGAATTTTTTTAATTCTTTTGCGGTTTTTTTGCGATGAACGTCCTCACCATTAAACAATACTTGACCATCTGTAGCATCATAAAGCCGAATAATCGTTCGACCTGTAGTCGATTTCCCACACCCTGACTCTCCAACAAGGCCAAGAGTTTCCCCTTTATATATATCAAAGGTGATTCCATCAACAGCCTTCACCATATTGGGTTTACCGATATTAAAATACTGTTTGAGGTTTTTTATTTCGACTAATTTTTCAGCCATCTTAATTACCTCCCTCAACTAAAATCGGTTGTTTAAATGTGTTGGGTAATTGTCTCATCCTTTTAATAACTGCTTCTGGGGGATCGACCTTCGGCGCATCTGGATGAAGGAGCCAGGTTTTTGCAAAATGGGTTTCTGAAATTTGATACAGCGGCGGTTCCTCTTCAAAGTCAATCGCTAATGCATATTTATTTCTCGGTGCAAATGAACAGCCCTTCGGTGGATTAGTTAAATCTGGCGGTGTTCCCGGTATGGCAGCAAGCTCCGCTTTATCGTCGTTATCTAAGTTTGGCATCGATGCTAACAATCCCCATGTATATGGATGTCTTGGGTCATAGAATATTTCGTCAACCGTCCCCATCTCAACAATTTGTCCAGCATACATAACTGCTACTCGGTCCGCGACATTTGCGACAACTCCAAGATCATGCGTAATAAAAATGATGGAAGTATCCATTTTACTTTGTAAATCTTTCATTAATTCAAGTATTTGAGCTTGAATCGTAACATCAAGAGCCGTAGTCGGTTCATCCGCAATGAGTAGTTTCGGATTTGCAGCTAATGCGATCGCGATCATCGCTCTTTGTCTCATACCTCCAGAAAATTCATGAGGATATTGAATAACTCGTTTTTCGGGCATTGGAATTCCCACAAGCCTAAGCAATTCAATTGCACGTGCCTTTGCCGCTTGCTTCGACATTTTTTGATGCTTTATTAACACTTCCATTATTTGATAACCAATTTTCATCGTTGGGTTCAATGAGGTCATTGGATCTTGGAATATCATACTGATCTCTTTACCCCTGATTTTTTCCATTTGCTTCTCTGATTTTGGGACAATATCTTCTCCATTGAAGAGGATTTGTCCACCAGTTATTTTTCCAGGTGGCATCGGAATTAATTTCATAATCGTTTGGGAAGTCACACTCTTTCCTGAACCTGATTCCCCAACAATGGCTAATGTCTCACCTTTTTGGAGATCAAAGCTAACTCCACGAACCGCATTAACTTGACCACCATAGGTTTTAAATGAGACTTCTAAATTTTTCACTTCTAGTATTTTGTTCATTTTCTCACCTCCACTTTTCTTATTTACGAAGCCTCGGGTCTAGTGCGTCACGTAAGCCGTCACCGACTACATTAAAAGCGAATATTGTTAAACAGATAAAAGTTGCTGGGAAAAATAGACGCCATGGGTAATACTTTAATGCTGGCAACCCATCGTTCGCCATTGTTCCCCAACTCGCAAGTGGAGGAGTTAAACCTAAACCTAGATAGCTTAAAAATGCCTCCGTAAAAATAGCACTTGGAATGGTTAAGGTCATCGTAACAAGAATTGGCCCCATCGTGTTTGGAATTAAATGACGCGACATAATCCTACTGGTGTTTGCACCAAGTGTTTTCGCAGCTAAAATATATTCCTGTGTTTTTAACGATAAAACTTGTCCACGAACAATCCTTGCCATATTGATCCAGCCAATAATTGACATCGCTAGTATCATCGTCCATAGATCTTGACCAAGCACAACCATTAATAAAATGACAAGCAATAAATATGGAATTCCATACAAAACATCAGCTATACGCATCATTAATTCATCTATTTTACCGCCTTTATATCCTGCAATTCCACCCCATATAACACCAATAAATAGATCAATTAATGCAGCTGCAACCCCGATAAAGATCGAAATTCTAGCACCCTCCCATGTTCGAGTAAACACATCTCGTCCAAGATCATCAGTTCCAAACCAATGTTCAGCAGAAGGAGGTTTATTTTTATTTGATAAATTATTTGTAGCATAATCATATTCAGTCATATGAGGTCCCACTATAGCCATAAAGATTAGTAGAAATAATAGCACTAATCCAAATAATGCAAGCTTATTTTTTCTGAACCTAATAAATACATCTTTCCAAAATGATAGACTTGGTTTGGAAATTTTCTCAGCATCTGACAGCCTAGTACCAACAAGCTCAAATTTGTTGTTTGAGTTCTGCATTCTTTACTCTCCTTTCTTCCCACCAGCAAGTTTTATTCGTGGGTCGATGAGCCCGTAGGCAATATCAACTAACAGAATAGATACGAGTAATAGAATACTATAGAAAACCGTAACACCCATGATAACAGTGTAGTCCCGGTTTCCAATACTTGTAACAAAGTGAGCTCCAAGTCCAGGTATTCCAAAAATCTTTTCGATAATAAAGCTGCCCGTAAGGATACCTGCTGTAAGTGGCCCCATATACGTTACAACTGGAAGCATCGCATTACGAATCGTGTGTCGTACAGTGATAACTCCTTGGCCCAACCCTTTTGATTTTGCCGTTCGAATATAATCATTGCTTAATACTTCAAGCATACTTGAACGAGTTAATCTTGCTATAAACGCCATCGGTGTTGAAGCTAATGCAACGGCTGGTAGAACACTATGCATAAATGATTCCCAACGGGCAACAGGAAAAACTCCTAGCTTAATAGCAAAGATATATTGTAATACGGAGGCCATAATAAAGGAGGGAACAGAAATTCCTAATACGGCAAAAATCATCGCAGAGTAATCCTGCCACTTATTATGTTTTAATGCAGCAATTATCCCTAGAAGCACTCCAACTGCAACAGCAAGGAAAATTGCTTCCAATCCAAGAATTAATGAGACAGGAAAACCGTCACTAATAAGATCGTTTACCGTTTGTGATTTATACTTAAAAGATGGTCCAAAGTCCCACTTCACTATTCTCATTAAATAATCCCAATATTGAGCATACCATGGTTGATCTAATCCAAAATGAGCATTAAGATTCGCTTCGATTTCTGGTGGCATTTTCTTTTCAGAGGTAAATGGGTTCCCTGGTGCAATGCGCATAAAGAAGAATGTCGCTGTAATTATTAACCATAATGTTATAAGCATATAGATTATGCGTTTCCCAATATATTTAGCCAATATTTAACACCCCCTATTCTAATCCAATACAATAAAATTCAATATAAGTTTCTGCAAATTATCCAGAAAGCAAATGTCGTCAGCTTCATTTCTCTGCGCTGGTGATTACTTCGTACATCAAGGCTTGTTCAATGAACCCGACGACAATTTATTTTTTTATTTAATAACTAATATAAAAAACAATTCAATAATTACTCAAAAAAAAGGTATATGAGGGGGAATTATTCCCTGCCCCATATACCTTCAGGTCAAACTAGTTTAATCTTATTCAAAGTAAGCCCATTTGTATTGAACGTCTCCAAGACCAGATACAGCAACACCTTTTAAGTTGTCAACTTGTACCCAGTTGTTTGTGTAGAAATAAATAGGAGCAACAGGCATTTCATCCATGAAGATTGCTTCCGCATCCTTCAACATTTGTAGACGCTTAGCAGCATCTCCTTCAGTTGCAGAATTCACGATAAGCTCTTTAAACTTCGCATTTTCCCAACCAGTATTATTATTTCCACCATCTGCATCACGGTACATTTCTAGGAAGTTAATCGCATCGTTAAAATCACCTAACCAGCCAAGACGACCAACCTGATAATCAAGTGCGTGTAGACTATCAAGATAAACAGCCCATTCCTGGTTATCAAGCACGACTTCTACACCAAGATTAGTCTTCCACATATCTTGAACGGCTTGAGCAATCTTTTGGTGAGCCTCACTTGTATTGTAGGAAAGTGTAACAGCAGGGAATTCTGAAATATCTTTATATCCTAGCTCTTCTAAACCTTTTTGCAAGAATTCTTTTGCTTTTTCTACATCATTATCAGGGAAATAACCCTTTTCATTTTCAGGGAACATTGATGGCGGTACGATAGCCATAGCTGCCATTTGTCCACCTTGTGTAATATTGTCAATTAGTTCTTGACGATTGATTGCATGTGCAAATGCTTTACGAATATTCACGTTATTAAACGGTTCTTTCGTTACGTTAAACTTGTAATTGTAGATACCTGCGATTGATTGAGTAATTAAACGTCCATCGTCTTTCAAAGATTGAATCGCATCAAGCGGAAGTGCACCTGTAGGAGCACCAGCCCAGTCTAACTCACCATTTTCAAACATTGATAGTTCTGTATTTCCGTCATTAATCATAATCATTTCGATTGAGTTAAGCTTTACTGCGTCTTTATCCCAATACTGTTCGTTCTTCTTTAGAGTAATTTTATCGCTGTGAGACCACTCAGTCATAACGAAAGGTCCGTTTGACGTATAGTTGTCACCCGCATCGTTTGCCCAATTTGCATTTGCTTCAGCAATTTTGCTGTTAATTGGCAAATAAGTATAGAAAGCAGTTAACTCCAAGAAGTAAGGTGTTGGGTTTTCAAGTGTAACTTCAAGAGTTTTTTCATCTACAGATTTAATACCAACATCATCTAAGGAGCCACCTGCAGTATTTGCAGCCTCTCCACCTTTAATATAATACAGTTGGTAAGCATATTCTGATTGGTTATTCGGATCTAATGCCCATTTCCAAGCATATTCAAAGTCTTTTGCAGTTACAGGATCTCCGTTTGACCATACCATATCTCTTAGTTTAAATGTATAAACTGTTTGGTCATCTGACACATTGATTTCTTCTGCAGCTGCATTCTCAGCTACACCTTCTTGATTAATTCGTGTTAAACCTTCGAAAGTCTGGCGTAATACTGCACCAGAAGTAGTATCTTTCGCTAAACCTGGGTGTAAGGAAGGTGGCTCAGTATTAATGTTGATTCGTAAATCCTGTGCAACCTCCTCAACAACTGGGTCTTTACTTCCTTCATCTTTTGGCTTTTCTCCTTCGCTAGTCGTTGGCTTATTTCCACTACATGCAGCAAGGAACATGCTAAGAACTAGCAACAAGCTAAATAAAACTGATAATCTCTTTTTCAATGTGTTACCCCCTTCTCTATTTTCCAAACGAACTTTACTATTTTAATATGATAATATTTTTATTTTTCAGTCTAAATAGTCTGTTATTTAACATAAAAAAAACAAACTATTAAAGTTCTCTAGTTGATATATTTTCGAATTTTCTTTAAGTAGTAAAAGTTTCGTTTGTTAGGATTATTATAAATAATTTGATAATTTTAAGCAAGCTATTTTTCTTCAATTAACCTATTATGTAATTACTTCACAACATTTCTAATTAAATACCAAAAATGGAAATAAAACTTAATTACAATAGTATTTTTGAAAAAAAAAATGCCCTTAGGCATTTTTCTCATTCATATTATTATATTATTTCTCAGACCATACTTCGTCTCTAGCTGATATGCGTTCATCATGCCATAGTTTAATATGCGTCAAAATTGTAAAAATAAGAAAGAAGTTCATCGCCCAAACACTAACAAAAGGTCCCATTCCCCCAAATTCAATCGTATAATACCCCTTTAACAAAAGAACTATAAAAGCTTCAATAAATACTAGAAAAAACCCCCCGATTCCAGCGACAATGATTCTAATCATTCCCCTTCATCCCCCTTAACACCCTTGTTAATATTATTATAGTGTAATAGTTGGGCTAGAACAAGAAAAAAGTTCACGAAATCGACATTTTTATCATTAAAATTATCTTGACAACAAAAAATCCGTTTTTCTGGAATTGTACATCAAAAATTCAATATTTTGTTACATGAGTGTGAAGAATTTCACATTAATCACACATTTTTGGGAAATTATGATAATTTATAAGTGTAATAATAAAATTCATTTTAAAGGAGCGATTTACATGTTTGTAAAATGGCTAAGAGAAAATCAAATTGCTGCAGGACTACTTACGGTTATTCGCTTATATTTAGGTTATTCTTGGTTAACAGCAGGATACGGCAAAATTACGAACGGCTTTGATGCATCAGGTTTCTTACAAGGTGCTGTAGCGAAAGCATCTGGTGACCATCCAGCAGTTCAAGGTTGGTGGGCGAGTTTCTTAGAAGGAGTTGCCGTTCCTAATGCAGGATTATTTACATTCCTTGTTGCATGGGGAGAATTTCTTGTTGGTCTTGGACTCATTCTTGGTTGTTTAACTACTGCTGCAGCATTCTTTGGTATCATTATGAACTTCGCCTTCTTATTCTCTGGTACAGTTAGTACTAATGCTCAAATGGTATTATTAACTATCTTTATTTTAGTAGCTGGTTATAATGCTGGTAAATTTGGTCTTGACCGTTATGTTATTCCTTTTATCAACAAAAAAACAAATGGTAAGTTAACCACAAGGGACACAGTTGCCTAACAAATATGTAAGCACAAAAATACCGGTTAAACATAACCGGTATTTTTGTGCTTACATTTCTTGCTTGTCTTTAATTGTTAAGCTTTCTTTTCTCCTCCCTCTCTTGCGAAATTTCCGATAAAGAATAATAGCAAAAAATAACATTATTCCAATTATCCCTAGTGCTAATAGATCTAAATTTCCAGCCAACAGTCCTGCTGGGATAAATGCTAATATGATAAAATAAATGAAGTTTCCTATTGCCGTTCCAAAAAAATAACTTCTAAAGCTTATGGTGCTCAAGCCCGCGGCAATGTTGATAAAACTAGCCGGTATAAACGGAATTATTCTCCCCTGTAAAATATATATAAACCCCATATCCTTCTCGATATTTAAAATTTTTGAATTTATTTTATTTAACAGCCAACTTTGAAAAGTTGAGCGAATAGTAATAAATATCAATGAGGCTGAGACGATGCTCGTAAGCCAACTCCACATAAAGCCATAAAAAAAACCAAATAAAGCAATATTAACAGTGACAACCAACACTAGTGGAATAACTGTAAATGAATTTTGAATTAACATAATGATGAATGTCATAAATAAAGTATAAAAGATGTTTTCCCCAAAAAATTGAATAATGGCCTCAGAATCTTTACTACGGATTAATGCGTACAGCTCAGAATCAATTATAAAAAAAATAGCGACGAACATTATTAATGTGAAAAGACATATTTTTAGCCAAATGTTCAAATCGCCACCTCCAGAAAAATCATTTTTATTGCATCAAAACCGATATTCCTGTTATCTGGTAAAACTTCATAATTTTGTCATTTGATTATTGCGATTTTGTGACCAATATCACAATTGTAGAGTTTCCTTTAATTTTCCATGGTAAAATTTAGGTGTAATCATTAAATATATATTTTGAAAGGAAGGGATTTATTATGTTTGTGAAATGGTTGAGAGAAAGTCCAATAGCCGCTGGCTTGCTAACAGTTATTCGTCTTTACCTAGGTTATTCATGGCTAACTGCAGGATATAAAAAAGCCTTTGGTGATTTTGACGCCACAGGATTTCTACAAGGAGCTGTCGCAAAAGCAAGTGGTGACCATCCTGCTGTTCAAGCATGGTGGGCAAGCTTTTTAGAAGCTGTTGCTATTCCAAACGCAGGACTATTTACTTTTCTAGTTGCTTGGGGAGAGCTTTTAGTTGGTCTAGGTTTAATTCTTGGTTGTTTAACAACGGCAGCTGCATTTTTCGGAATCGTTATGAACTTTGCATTCCTATTCTCAGGAACAGTTAGTACAAATGCACAAATGGTCTTATTAACAATATTTATTTTAGTTGCTGGTTACAATGCAGGAAAAATCGGTCTTGACCGCTTCATAATTCCTGTAGTTCGCAAGCGTTTCAATAAGGATGCAATTCATGCTTAATACGATTTCTTTCATTTTAATGGAAAAAGCACTTGGAGTCCAAGTGCTTTTTTTATTTTATTCATTTTCTCCCTTTGAAAATGTTAGAAATACGAAGAACAAGAAGCTTAAAAGTAAAATAGAGCCTCCAACAATATATAAAACTGTATTTATAGCACTTGGAATAAATGCTGGTTTAAAGATAAACAACGCCATTCCTCCGGTTAAACCAATTGAACCGATAATAGCCGTATAAACATGTAGCTTTGCAAGTAGACCCACTTTAGGAGAAAATACTTGATAATAGATAGCCCAGGCAAATAAAGTCAACCACCCTACTACTAACATATGAGCATGGATGGGTCTAAATGCATAATCCCCTGCTCCCGCCATATGTGACCCTAAAAATGCTCCAATAAAGGCAAATATCGCCGATAATCTTAGTAATAGCTTACTGTATTTTTTATCCATATTATCCACCCCCTCTTCTTGATTACCTATTATTACCATGAATATAGTGCTAACGAAAATAATTTGCTTACAAAAACCTTATGCAATGATGTGGATTGGAATGCTTTTTACATACTTACTTCTACAATTTAACAAATCAATATGAACGGAAGATGAACAATCGTTTACAAAGGATAACAGCAAAAAAAGTGCTGAATATTAGAGAACTCCTCCAATTCCGCACTTTTTAATAAAATCGATATTATTTTGGTAGTAGGACCGTAAAGACTGTTCCTTTCCCTTTTTTACTTTTCACTTTAACCTTCCCCTTATGCATGGTTACAATAGAGTCCACAATCGATAACCCTAATCCAGTCCCTTCAATTGAACGTGTCCTCGAAGAATCTTCTCTGTAAAATCGATCATAAACCCGATCGAGAACGTCTATCTCCATTCCAATGCCTGTATCCTTAAACGAAATGATGATTTCCTTATCGGTTTCCTTTAGATTAATATCAATTTCTCCATTCTGGACATTGTATTTGATTGCATTAGACAAAAGATTATCCCAAACGGAATAAAGCAATGACGGATCTCCTTCAACATATATTTCTGGTAATGAGTAGCTCATCATTATTCCCTTTTCACTCAAGGACCATTGGTATTGTCTCACAAGATTTTTGATTTGCTCGCTAATATTAAAGCGTTTCGTGTCCATTAGTTCTCTTCTACTATCAATCGAAGATAATAGTAAAAGCTGCTTCGTTAAGTTTGATAATCGGTTTACTTCTAAATCTACAACTTCAATATGTTGCCTGTCTTGTTCTGTTAGCTCACTATTTTTTAATAGTTTCATATAGCCTTTGATATTAGTAAGTGGTGATTGAATGTCATGAGAAATATTAGAAATAAATTCTTTTCTCATATCATTAATACTTTCTAATTTACGTGCCATTGTATTAAAGCTTGAAGTTAACTCACCCAGTTCATCTTTCCGTTTTGTCTTTATCTTGATACTGAAATCACCCTCTGCAATAAGGGATGTTGCTTTCTTTAATTTACTAATTGGTTGAACAAGATATTTAGTGCTAATTAACACAAACAGGATGCTAAGGACAATGATTCCAACGCATATCCAGCCAAACAATATATGCATTTCACTAAAAACCAACTTAATATCTGGTCGGATAAACATAGCATAGGTGGTGCCATTACTTGTAAATGGAACCCCAACTGTATTACTAAGCTCATTAGCAAAAAAACCAGTTACAAACGTTTTATGGGGGAATTCTGCAATCCCGTGGTAAATTTCCCCTGATAATACCTTTTCTACGGCATCAGCAGATAAATTATGTTCGCGAAAACCTTCCCCATATAGTTGATTACTCCCATGTTCATTTCGAATATAGATATGATAACCAACTGACCCAAGGTGCCTAAAATAATCATCCAAATCAATCTCATTATGTGAATTGATAAAATCGGCAACTTCCAAAGCAATATGAACTACTTTTAAATCATTTTGCTTCTTCAATGTATGTTGATAGTAGGCATTTGAAAGTAAAAATGAGATAATTCCGCTAACAAGCATAATGATAATTGTTGAAATAGCAAACTTAGAGTACAAGGACTTCATTATTGAACCTCCAACGAATACCCGACGCCTCTAAAGGTCTTAATTGAAAAATCTCCTGCAATCCCTGTAAAGCGCTCCCTTAACCGCTTTATATGAACATCGACTGTTCTATCATCACCCTCATAGTCCATTCCCCATACTTGATCTATTAGCTGAGCTCTGCTAAATACTTGACCTGGATGTGTTGCTAAATATGATAATAGTTCGAATTCCTTTAATGGTAACATATACGTTTTCCCATCTATTTCAACTTCATAGCTCTTCTTATTAATAAACATCGAGCCGATTCTAATATTTGATTCAGTTGCTTTCCCATATCTTCTTAGTAAAGCATTTACTCGAAATAATAGCTCTTTTGGCTCAAATGGCTTTACTACATAGTCGTCTGTTCCAGAAAGAAAACCTTTTTCCTTATCTTCAATTTCACTTTTTGCTGTTAATAATATTACAGGGATGTCATAATTTTTGCGAATCTCTTCTGTCAGCTTATACCCATCCATATTAGGCATCATAATATCAACAATCGCAAGTTCACAGGATTGTTTTTCAAGTAACTCTATTGCCTCTAAGCCATTTGCAGCTTCCAGTACTTGAAACCCTTCTTTCATTAAAAGCTCCTTAACTAAATAGCGTACATGCTTATCATCATCTGTTACTAATATTGTTTTCATTTCATCACCTATTCTTTGATGTTTCTACCACTATTGTATATAAACTAAGCTAAGAATACCAAAAAATAATTATATAAAAAAAACCTTGCTTCCAAAAGAAACAAGGCTCAAAAAAATAAAAAGGACGCATCTTCGTCCTTAACATGTATATTAATTTTTCGAATAAATACTATTATTATTTACTACTTGAAGTTCTCTCGTTGTTAAACTCATCTCACTTTTGCAAATTGGGCAAAGTGGCTGTTCACTGCTTTTAAAATTGTCACGTACCCAGCAATTACATGTTTCCGCTGTACATTCCCAAACCTTTACCTCTTCTGTCTTAATTTCTTCTGTATTCTTCCTTCCAAATCCCATTGCCATTAAAAGGCACCTCCTAAAGAGTAGACCCTCTTTTTAAATTAAAATAAAAAACACTTGTTAAATAAAGCGAAAAAAATTACCGACTCTAAATAACTAGTGATATATGGGCTATTTATTTAACAACTTATAAAATAGTATAACATATATTTCCTTCAACGTCAAAATTCAAATATGTAAGCGATTTTAGTGGTTTTCATTAAAACGAAGTAGTGAAAACTTTATGTTTATCTGGAAATACTACTACAAACATTATTAGAAAGGTGTATAATATTTTAGTTAAGGACCGATTGTAATTAGAGAGGATGAATGAAATGAGAATAACAAGCTATACAATTGAGCAAATTCAGGACCCGACTGGAATATTAGCTGGAGAGCGTTTTGAATTTTTTCTAGATATAGAAGTTGATGAAGAAGATGAGCTATATTCTGAAAATGGCACTAGGTTACGAGTGCTATTTTTAAAAGATAATGAAGGAAGTCGTATTTTGAATTATCATTTTCTTGAAGCAGACCAAATTTTAGACTTTGCATTAGATGAAGATGAAGAAAATATGATTACTGAATTTTGTAACCAGCATTATTCGGAAACAGAGGAATAAAAAAAGGTGCAGGTAAAACCTGCACCTCTACAACTCGACCGTTTTTCCTTCTTCTACAATATGATACATTAAATGAGCTAAATGATGTATTGGGCTAAATTCTTCTTCATCAGTTTCTTCATCAGATTCTTCGAGATTTTCGTCCTGAAACTCCAGATCATTTAAATGAAGTGCTGCGAACTGATAAAAGTCCTTCAGTTCAAAAGCATAGCATGCACTAGGATCTTCATTTTCATCCTCATATTGAAGAACCATATATGTTTCCTTCCCATTACTATCTACTGCATCGAAGTATATAAAAAAACCAATATTAGTATCTAATTCGAATAAATGCCTTGTCCCACCTTGTGTCGCCAGTTCAAAATCTTCTTCACTTAATTTCTGTACCTTCATTTCTTCTACTAAATCTTCCTTATGAAAATGCACAGTAAATTCTTTCATCAATATCCTCCCCATTAATTCATTATTTTTTTATAAAAAGGTCATAAGCAGAGTTTAAAATAAAAGAGCCATCGTTGGCTCTTTTATTTACTCTTATGCTTTAGTAACGTTAACAGCTTGAGGTCCACGCTGACCCTCTTCTATATCAAAGTTAACTTCTTGGCCTTCTTCAAGGGTTTTAAAGCCCTCACTTTGGATGGCCGAATAGTGAACGAATACATCTTCTCCCCCATCAACCTCAATAAAGCCAAAGCCTTTTTCAGCATTAAACCATTTTACTTTGCCTGTTGCCATTTTAAATCCTCCTAAATATCAAAAACTCACAAGACTTTTACCCTGCATTTATTAATATAGGTAAATACTTAGGATTTTATCCATTTTTCATATATTAATTTCTATTTATTAGAAGTTCGATTTCTTCTGTCTCTTCTATCTCTTCCATCTCTTCCATTTTTTCCACCTTGACCCTGCATTCTGCCTCGGTCATTAAATCGTTTTCTGTCGCCACCGCGATCATTTCTTGGTTTTCTAACTCGGATCGGCTCGACAGCTGTTAATTTAACAGGAGTAGCGTCAGGATCCTTTGTTAACAATTTTAATGCAGCAGCTAATAATGTAACAGAATCTGTATCTTCAAGTAATGATTCAGCGACTCTTTTATAATCTTCATATTCATTATTCTCGATAACTGCATTTAAGCGATTAATCGTCGCTTGCTGATTGCCAACAAGAACATCCTTAATCGTTGGAACAGGCTTTTTAGCCATTTTACTTTTTGTGACATTTTCAATAATTTTCAAATGATCAATTTCACGTGGTGAGACGAATGTTACCGCTAATCCCTTATTCCCCGCACGTCCTGTTCTTCCGATTCGGTGAACATAGCTTTCAGGATCTTGTGGAATATCAAAGTTATAAACATGGGTAACTCCACTAATATCTAGACCACGAGCAGCAACATCTGTTGCAACCATAATGTCAATCGTCTGTTCTTTAAATCGGCGAATAACTTGATCACGCTTTGCTTGTGGTATATCACCATGGATTCCTTCTGCAGAGTATCCACGCTTAATTAAGCCTTCAACTACTTCATCCACACGTTTTTTCGTCCGTCCGAAAACAATTGCCAACTCTGGTGACTGAATATCTAATAGACTGCAGAGAACATCAAATTTTTGTTTTTCATGAACTTCCATATAATGTTGTTCAATATTTTTGACTGTCATCTCTTTTGCTTTAATCTTAACTAGTTCAGGATCTTTCATGAATTTTTCGGCTAATGATTGAATTCTTTTTGGCATTGTTGCCGAGAAAAGTAAAGTTTGACGTTCTCCCTTTATCTCACTCAGAATTCTTTCAATATCCTCGATAAAGCCCATGTTTAACATTTCATCTGCTTCATCTAATACAACCATTTTAATATTACCAAGGCGTATTGTTTTTCTTTCAATGTGATCAATAAGTCTTCCAGGTGTCGCAGCGATAATTTGTGGTCTATTTTTTAAACCACGAATTTGACGGTTTATATCTTGACCACCGTAAATTGGCAAAGTTTTAATTCCTTTAACTTGACCAATTCGATTCAGCTCTTCAGCAACCTGAACTGCTAATTCACGTGTAGGTGCTAAAACGAGCCCTTGTATACCGTCATGGATATTAATTTGCTCTAACAACGGAACACCAAATGCAGTTGTTTTCCCTGTCCCAGTTTGAGCCTGTCCAATCATATCCTTCCCTTGTAAACCGATCGGAATTGCTTGAGCCTGAATTGGTGTAGGCTCTTCAAAACCCATATTAGATAATGCTTTTTCTAGTTCATTACTTAGACCAAAGTCTGAAAATGTTGTCAAAATATTTGTTCCTCCTTAAAATAAACCTTTTCTAAAGGCTTCTTTCCTAAAATTATCAGTAAATACATTACTAGGCTTTCCAGTTTGCAGCTCTTTTTTACATTTCTACAACAGTTAATTTCTTTCTAATAAAGAAAGATCGTACGATATAATTAAATCCACACAGTATGGTAAAAAAGGATGGATTCTTTATAGAGGAATGATTGAAGACTACAAAGTGGAGAAAACGCTAAAAAGTGATGCACGCCTGACATGCATCACTTTACTTTTAGCATATTTATTATGCTTTAGCTACGTTAGCAGCTTGAGGTCCACGGTTACCTTCAACGATTTCGAAAGTTACTGCTTGACCTTCTTCTAAAGTTTTGAAACCATCAGTTTGAATAGCTGAGAAGTGTACGAATACATCTTGACCTTCTGAAGATTCGATGAATCCAAATCCTTTTTCTGCATTAAACCATTTTACTTTACCTGTGTTCATGTAACTTACCTCCAAAAATGTGTTCACCATAAGTCTTTCATATATAAACTTAAATAAAAAAAGTCGTAGTGCCATGATATGAGGATTATAAATCGTCTACGTCTTTGTTGCATACGACTACTTATCCTGAAAATATATATATATCGAACGTTACAGCGTTATTTAAATAATATACTCTACAAATAAGGAAGTCAAACTTTTTTTCATTCTTTTACTTTTCACTTTCTATCCAATGGATTCCTTCTTTTTCGTAGACGAACGCTTCTTTTTTCCTGCCGGATTCTTCGGTTTTGTTCGATCAATCGAAGCTTGAAGTGCCGCCATTAGATCAGTTACATTTCTTGTAGGATCCTTTTGAACGGTAGTGACCATTTCTTTGCCTGTTCGTTTTTCTTCAATTAGTTCAGTTAGTGCAGTGCGATATTCATCAATATATTTCTCTGCTATAAAATCTGTTGTTAATTGATCAATAAGGAGAATCGCTGTATCAAGCTCTTTCTTGGTTACCTTATCATCTGTCGGCACATTAGGAACATCGATCGCTTTCCTAACCTCATCGGGATAATGAATCGTTTCCATTACAAGCGTATTCTCGAATACTCGAACAACCGCCATTTGTTCCTTAGATCGGATAATTATTTTTGCTAATCCTACTTTTTCGGATTCTGTTAATGCCATTCTAAGCAATGAGTAAGCCTTTCCACCACCATCACCAGGTGACATGTAGTAACTTCGATCAAAAAATATAGGATCTATTTGTTCAATTTTCACAAAATCAACAATTTCTACAGCTTTATCCTCATTTTCTCTTTTCAACTTTTCTAAATCCGCTTCATCTAGAACAACAAACTTTCCCTTTGTGTATTCATATGCTTTAACAATGTCTTTCTGATTAATTTCCACATTACATACAGGACATTTTTTTTCATATTTAATTGGCGAATGACACTCTTTATGGAGCTGTCTAAGCTTAATGTCTTTATCTTCAGTTGCCGCATGTAGTTTAATTGGAATATTAACAAGACCAAAGCTAATACTCCCCTTCCACATCGTATGCATACCCATTCTCCTATCTGTTTTTCTTAATTTATGTCGATGATACCCTTTCATACATTTCAACTTTTGGTAGTGAGTAGTTTTTTTGAGAATGGAAAATCTAATTCATAATTAGATTGGGGGTGTTTTTTCATGAAGCCAATGCTTCCTAGCTTAGCCTTTGAAATTCCTAAAGGAAAAGATTGGCTGTACGAGGTTAAATATGATGGCTTTAGAGCTATGCTGCATTGGAATAAAGAAATTTCATTACGTAGTAGAAATGGTAAGCCCTTATTACCGTTGTTTCCAGAAATACATTCATTCCTAGAGAAAAACAAAGACAAATTTTCCCCTTTTCTCCCATTGACACTAGACGGCGAACTAGCTGTATTAGAAAATTCAGCAAGAGCGAATTTTGGTGCCATACAAGCTAGAGGAAGAATGAGATCTGAGGAGCGAATTATTGAGAAAGCAGCAACGACTCCTTGTCATCTCCTAATTTTTGATGGATTAGTCATCAATGATAAATCATTGAAAAACGAAGACTACCTATTTAGGAAGAAGGAATTAGCCAGCTTATTTGCCAAATGTATGCTTCCCCTTGAACCAGATCCTACGAGTTCAAAGGCAGTCCAGCTTATTCCATTTCATCATTCCTTTGAGGAAATTTGGGAGAGAGTATTTCTTAATGACGGAGAAGGGATCGTTGCAAAACATGTAGCAAGTAAGTGGGAGGAAGGAAAAAGAACGAGCTTATGGGTTAAATATAAAAATTGGAAATATGTATTATGCTTCATAACAG
>JAEWIG010000394.1 GCA_023387295.1 Bacillota bacterium
ACCTCAAGACGATCCTCTTGTACCATGCCTCCATGGATTTTATCACAGCTATAACCAGCATCTGTTAATTGATCACAAACAGTATCTACTCGATCTTTCGTTCGGCAAAAAATGATACAGCTATCTGGATTTTCAACAATTGTGACATCCTTAAGCAAAGAAAATTTATTATCTTCAGCCACTGTGTAAAGAGAGTGTTCAATCTTATCAGTCGTTAGTCCTGTCGCTTTAATCTCAATATCGATAGGCGTTTTCATATAATTCAGGGATAAGCTTTTGATTTGTTCTGGTAAAGTAGCTGAGAACAACATTGTCACTCGATTTCGAGGTAGCTTTGTAATAATCGCTTCCACTTGTTCAATAAAACCCATATTCAACATTTCATCGGCTTCATCAATAACCAGATAGCTAATCCGTTCTAAAGGAAGCGTTCCTTTTTCAATATGATCTAACACGCGACCTGGAGTTCCAACAACTACATGTGTTTTTTGCTTTAATTCTGTTTTTTGAATCGCAAAAGGCTGTTTTCCATATACAGCGGTTGCTTTAATTCGTTTTAATCTGCCAATGTTCGTTATATCCTCTTTCACTTGAACAGCAAGTTCTCTCGTTGGTGTTAGGACTAACGCTTGAGGTTTATTTTCCTTCCAATCGATCAATTCACAAATAGGAATTCCAAATGCTGCTGTCTTCCCACTTCCTGTTTGTGATTTCACAACGAGATCGATTTTCTCCAACACTAACGGGATAACCTTACTCTGAACTTCTGTTGGATTGATATAGTCTAAGCTATTCAACGCTTTTGTGATTTCATCACTTAATTGATAATCTGCAAATCTACTTTCACTCATAACTAGGCCTCGTTTTTCTTGGATTATTATCCTTATTTCCGTAAATAGTATAATCAATTTCATCAGTATTTAGTTTCATTATGAAATTTACCCGTCATATACGAACTTCCATTATACGCGAATATAAGCTTATAAATATAATTATTTCTTCTATTGACTGCCCTTTAATAAGTTGCTTTAAAAAATGACCTACCCCTTGGGTAGGTCAAGTGCTTGGTATGCTGACTGGTACTTACCGCCATCAGCCACTTCCGAATGATACAAAGCTTTAATCGCAAAATTTTTCTCAAGATCGTGTTCTTCCACCAACTCTTTTAAACGTTTCTGCAATTCTTTATTCTCTTTTATCAACTGCTTCATTTGCGATTTCATGTACTTCATAAGACATTTACTTCCTTTCAGATTCAAAATCCATTTACCAAGTATAGCATGAATCAACAGAGTGTTACGCTAGGTAACACCAACCATCTATATATAATATTAAAACTATGTAAAACCTCCAACAACTAGTGTAGTGCCTAGTGTTATAAATATAAAATAAAACAGCGATACAATCCGTATATTAGATTTGTATCGCTGTTTTTACATTTCTATAGATGAAACAATAAACCTTTATTATCTAGCAGATTCTACTTCACTCATTGGGATATTTAAAGCTTTTGCTACACCTTCACCATATGCCGGATCAGCCTGGTAGCAATGGTTGATATGTCTTAACTGTACTTCTTTTGTTGTACCAATCATATTACGAGCCGTATTTTCAAATAGAACTTGTTGTTGTTCAGGTGTCATTAAATTAAATAGCTTACCTGGTTGTGTAAAATAATCATCGTCATCTTCACGGAAGTTCCACTCATATCCATCGCCTACAATTGGTAGTGGTGGCTCTTTATATTCAGGCTGCTCTTGCCATTCGCCATAACTGTTTGGTTCATAATGTTTGGTGCTACCCATATTACCATCCACTCGCATTGCCCCGTCTCTATGGTATGAATGAACGTGCTTCACTCCTTTTGGAGAGTTAACAGGAATTTGGAAATGATTCACACCAAGACGGTAACGTTGTGTATCTCCATAAGAGAATAAACGTCCTTGTAACATTTTATCAGGAGATAATCCGATACCTGGTACAATATTTGTCGGAGCAAAAGCTGCCTGTTCAACATCCGCAAAGTAGTTATCAGGGTTTCGATTTAATGCAAACTCTCCTACTTCAATCAATGGAAATTCACTCTTATACCATACTTTTGTTAAATCAAATGGGTTATATGGCATTTGTCTTGCTTGCTCTTCTGTCATGATTTGAATATACATTTTCCATTTAGGAAAATCTCCACGTTCAATCGCTTCATATAAGTCTCTTTGATGACTTTCACGATCAACGCCAATAAGCTCTCCTGCTTCTTGGTCTGTTAGATTTTCAATACCTTGTTGAGAGATAAAATGGAACTTTACCCAATGACGTTCATTATCTTTATTGATAAAACTATATGTATGACTGCCAAAGCCGTGCATATTTCGATAGCTTTTCGGAATGCCTCGGTCACTCATTGTAATCGTTATTTGGTGAAGCGCCTCAGGTAAGCCTGTCCAAAAATCCCAGTTATTTTGTGCGCTACGCATATTCGTACGTGGGTCTCTTTTAACTGCATGATTTAAGTCAGGGAATTGTTTAGGGTCTCTGAAAAAGAATACAGGCGTGTTATTACCAACTAAGTCCCAATTTCCTTCTTCTGTGTAAAACTTCATCGCGAATCCACGGATATCTCTTTCCGCATCTGCCGCTCCACGCTCACCTGCAACGGTAGAGAAACGCACGAACATTTCTGTTTGTTTACCTACCTCTGAAAATAATGCTGCTCTTGTATATTTTGTAATATCGTTTGTAACCGTAAAGGTACCAAATGCTCCAGATCCTTTAGCATGCATACGTCGCTCTGGGATAACTTCTCTATCAAAATGCGCCATTTTTTCAATAAACCACACATCTTGCATGAGTACCGGTCCTCTTGGTCCTGCAGTCATTGTATTTTGGTTATCAGCTACAGGTGCTCCAAAAGCAGTGGTTAACTTCTTTTTATCATCTTTGTTCATAAAAAGTAGCCTCCTTTATTGTTATACTTTTAATTATAGCAATTTTTACTAAAAATATTAAAATATTCACTGAATTGTAATAATTAGTATTTTACATAAGATAAAAATAAAATTCCGAAGGTTAGATATCTATTATTGCAGGCATTATTAGACTAGTGATATTGTTCACCCCTTGAAAACAAACGATTATTTAAGTTATTCTTAACATAATTATTTTCCATTAAAGGATGACAAGAACATGCGAATCAATAAATTTATTAGTGAATCTGGAAAGACATCTAGACGCGGAGCAGATAAGTTAATTAGTGAAGGTCAAGTCACAATCAATGGCAGGCTCGCCAAAATCGGTGACCAGGTAGAACCTGGGGATGAAGTCTGTGTGAATGGAACCCCTATTCGAGTTCAAAAAAATCATGTGTATATTGCCTTAAATAAACCAGTAGGCATAACGAGCACAACAGAGAAACATATAAAAGGGAATATTGTTGATTTCGTCAACCATCCATTAAGAATATTCCATATTGGACGACTGGATAAAGACTCAGATGGATTAATTCTTCTTACGAACGATGGAGATATTGTAAATGAAATTTTGCGTGCTGAAAATAAACATGAAAAGGAATATATCGTTACAGTAGACAGGCCCATTACGCAAGAATTTTTGAAGAAAATGGCCGCTGGGGTAGAGATTTTGGATACAAAAACCCTTCCTTGTGAAGTTGAACAGCTTTCTAAATATGTGTTTAAAATCATCTTACGACAAGGATTAAACCGGCAAATCCGTCGTATGTGTGCAGCACTTGGATACAGTGTGCAAAGACTACAACGAATTAGAATTATGAATATCCATTTAGGAAACCTACCAATAGGCCAATGGAGAGATTTAACAAAGAAAGAACGCAATCAATTATTTTCGGATTTAAACTACGAGCCGAAGGAATGGTAGTTTAAACAGTTGCATCATTACACTGTAAAAATACAGTCAATATAAAAGGAGTTGTCCCCATTTGGACTACTCCTTTTTCATTTAGTTAATAATAACCTTTGACATACAGATAAAATACTGTAAAATATCAAATGTACGAACATTTTTATATTAACCAACCATAATATTCGTAATTAGGAGTGTAATCTATGGATAACGTATTTGATTATGAAGATATACAATTGATTCCTGCAAAATGTATCGTTAACAGTCGCTCAGAATGTGATACTACTGTAACATTAGGTGGTCATACATTTAAACTTCCAGTCGTTCCTGCAAACATGCAAACGATTATTGACGAAAAGATCGCTCTTTATTTAGCTGAAAATGGCTATTTCTATATTATGCACCGATTTGAACCAGAAAAACGAATTTCTTTTATTAAAGATATGCATTCACGAGGATTATTCGCCTCTATTAGTGTAGGTGTCAAAGGCGAAGAATATGATTTCATTCAACAATTAGCAGAAGAAAATCTTATTCCAGAATACATTACAATTGATATCGCACACGGACATTCCAATGCTGTCATCGAAATGATTAAGCATATTAAAAAGCACTTACCTAAAAGCTTTGTGATTGCAGGAAATGTAGGAACTCCAGAAGCTGTAAGAGAGTTAGAAAATGCCGGAGCGGATGCAACAAAGGTTGGTATTGGACCAGGAAAAGTATGTATAACGAAGATTAAAACTGGATTTGGAACAGGCGGTTGGCAGTTAGCAGCACTTCGCTGGTGTGCAAGAGCAGCAAGCAAGCCAATTATTGCTGATGGTGGAATCCGTACACATGGTGATATCGCTAAATCCGTTCGCTTTGGTGCAACTATGGTCATGATCGGCTCATTATTTGCGGGACATGAAGAGTCTCCAGGTGTAACGATTGAGAAGGATGGAAAACTGTATAAAGAATATTTCGGTTCTGCTTCTGAATTCCAAAAAGGCGAAAAGAAAAACGTCGAAGGCAAAAAGATGTTTGTTGAGTACAAAGGTCCTTTAAAAGACACTTTAATTGAAATGGAGCAAGATCTTCAATCTTCCATTTCTTATGCAGGCGGAAAGAAATTAGAATCCATCCGAAACGTTGATTATGTCATCGTTAAAAACTCCATTTTTAACGGCGATAAAGTTTATTAATAAAACATCCATAAAAAGCTATTAGATCCGCTCCATTACATGATCTAATAGCTTTTTTCTCAAAAAACTATTATGAGTTTCTACTCCCAGCCATTTTATGTAAATGTCGTCAGCTCCATTTCACTGCGCTTACGATTACTTC
>JAEWIG010000294.1 GCA_023387295.1 Bacillota bacterium
TTGAGTCAAATGGCTCTACATCTCAAGCAAGTATTTGTGCAAGCACATTAGCAATGATGGATGCAGGCGTACCAATTAAAGCTCCAGTTGCTGGTATTGCTATGGGTTTAATTAAATCTGGCGAGCATTACTCGATCTTAACGGATATTCAAGGGATGGAAGATCACCTTGGCGATATGGATTTTAAAGTAGCTGGTACTGCGAAAGGTGTAACAGCCTTACAAATGGATATTAAAATTGAAGGTCTGTCTCGTGAAATTCTTGAAGAAGCTCTTCAACAGGCGAAAAAGGGTCGTATGCAAATCCTTGATTCCATGCTTAGCACACTTTCTGAGCCTCGAAATGAATTGTCTGAGTATGCACCGAAAATTTTAACAATGAAGATTAATCCTGATAAAATTCGCGATGTTATTGGACCAAGCGGTAAGCAAATTAATAAAATCATTGAAGAAACCGGCGTAAAGATTGACATTGAGCAGGATGGAACAGTATTCATTTCTTCTATTAATGAGGAGATGAATCAGAAAGCGAAGAAAATTATTGAAGATATTGTTCGTGAAGTTGAAGTTGGACAAATGTATCTTGGAAAAGTAAAGCGAATTGAAAAATTCGGTGCTTTTGTAGAAATCTTCAATGGAAAAGACGGACTTGTTCACATTTCTGAGCTTGCTGAGGAACGTGTAGGTAAGGTGGAAGATGTGATTTCAATAGGTGACGAACTGTTAGTAAAAGTTACAGAAATCGATAAGCAAGGTCGTGTTAACCTGTCTCGTAAAGCAGTATTGAAGGAACAACGCGAGCAGAAGGAAAAAGCACAGCAATAATCGAACTGCTTTATTAAACCGATGACATTGTATATGAGGGCTGTCTCATCAGGGGCCTGACTCCCCCTATTAAAAATATCTAGATAAATTTTTTACACTAGATATTTTTGAGCGGGAGTCTGATTCCTCTGTTTTGGGGCAGCTCATTTTATGCTTTCATAACCTCAAGCGATAGACAAATAAATAGCACTCATTAAAGTAGGATAAATATTACATACTATTAGGAGAGGCCGCGTTCTACCTTGTCCCCACTTATCATACTGTTTAGTGAAGGAGGAATGGAGAATGAGGAAGTTAACCCTAATCGTATTTATATGTTTATTTGCTTTATTATTTGTTAATAATCCTCTGACAACCGATTATGTGTCTGGATTAAAATCTGAAGCAGTGATGAAGCAGAGGGATACATTATACAAAAATATCGAAAATCGTGCACCAGATTATTATATTGCTCCGATGGATGCAAGAATTGATCCCGTTTGGAAAGCAATACCTGCGCTTAATGGGCTACAAGTAGATATAGAGGCCTCATATAAAAAAATGAAAGCTGAAGGACAATTTACTGAAGAAAAGCTTGTCTTGAAGCAAATAAAACCAAATATACTTTTGAGTGATTTACCACCAACACCAATTTATAAAGGGCATCCACATAAAGAAATGGTTAGTTTCTTAATTAATGTGGCTTGGGGTAATGAGCATTTAGCAGATATGCTCTCAACATTAAAAAAATATAATGTTCATGCGAGCTTTTTTCTAGAAGGAAGATGGGTTCAAAACAATCCTGAGTTAGCGAAAATGATTATTGATGCTGGACATGAAATTGGCAATCATTCGTATACACATCCTGATATGGAGAAGATTTCTGCCTATCAAGGAAAAGAAGAAATTCAAAAGACAAATAAAGTCATTCAAGCGATAACAGACAAGCCTGTCCAATGGTTTGCCCCTCCAAGCGGAAGCTATCGTGATGAAATCGTGCGAATCGCTGCACAAGAAAAACTTGGCACGATATTATGGACAGTTGATACAGTTGATTGGAAAAATCCTACACCAGAACAATTGCTTCATCGAGTCATGAGTAAGGTACATAATGGTGCAATGATATTAATGCATCCAACAGATTCAACGGCTAAGTCTCTCGAACAATTGATTATTCAATTGCAACAAAAAAAATTACAAATTGTTACAGTTTCAGAGCTATTAAGCCCTGAACGGCCATTAAAATAAATTTTTTGACCAAAGTTTTGGCAAAATTTATCACAATGCTATATGATTAGTCTGTGTAAAATTCATTTTAATATTGCTATCTAGTTGATTGATGCGGAAAGCGAGTGCCTGCAGCGGAAATCAACAGGATTAAAAAGCTAGCATGTTTTAGGAACAGGAGGAAGTTATTTGATTAAAAAACATATATGCCAAAATGGAGTAAGGGTCGTACTTGAAAATATTCCAACCGTTCGTTCTGTCGCAATCGGTGTTTGGATCGGAACAGGGTCAAGAGATGAAAATATAAAAAATAATGGAATCTCTCATTTTCTTGAACATATGTTCTTTAAGGGGACAGAAACGAGGTCAGCTCGAGAAATAGCTGAGTCATTCGATAGTATCGGAGGACAAGTGAATGCTTTTACCTCAAAAGAATATACTTGCTATTATGCAAAAGTTCTCGATACACATGCTGATTTTGCTTTAGAAGTATTAGCCGATATGTTCTTTAACTCAACATTTGTTACTGATGAATTAAATAAAGAAAAGAACGTCGTCTATGAAGAAATAAAAATGTATGAGGATACACCAGATGATATTGTTCATGATTTGCTGAGTAAAGCGATTTATGAAAATCATCCTCTAGGGTTTCCGATTTTAGGAACGGAAGAAACGCTTGCTACTTTTAATAGTGAAACACTAAAGCAATATGTTCATAATATGTATACGCCTGAAAATGTCGTCATTTCAATAGCAGGTAATATTTCCGAGCCATTTATTAATAAGGTAGAACAGTATTTTGGGTCATATGCTGGTGGAAATCGTGAAGAGATTAATCAAAAACCAACGTTTCATGCAAACCGAATCTCACGGAAAAAAGATACGGAACAAGCTCATTTATGTATTGGATTTGATGGGTTACCAGTTGGGCATGACGATATGTATAATTTAATTGTATTAAACAATGTTCTTGGCGGAAGTATGAGCAGCCGTCTGTTTCAAGATGTCAGGGAACAAAAAGGATTAGCCTATTCAGTATTCTCCTATCATTCAGCATTTCAAGATAGTGGCATCGTCACCCTGTATGGTGGAACAGGTGCAAAACAATTAGATGAGCTTTTTGATACAATGCAAGAAACATTAAAAAAACTTAAGCAAGAAGGCATCACTGAAAAGGAATTAAATAATAGTAAGGAACAGCTTAAAGGTAGTTTAATGTTAAGCTTAGAAAGTACGAACAGCAGAATGAGCAGAAATGGAAAAAATGAATTACTGCTCCGTCGTCATCGTTCGTTAGATGAAATTCTAGAACAAATCGATACTGTTTCAATGCAAGAAGTAAATAATTTAGCAAATGAAATTTTCACGGATAACTATTCAGTCGCATTAATTAGTCCAAGCGGAGAATTGCCGAAAAATATGAAATAAAGTTGACCGATAAAAAGCCTGCACTCGCAGGCTTTTTTTTATGGTTTTGTTAAACACAGCCTTTTTAATAAAGAAAATGTCTAAAAGCTAGTATAAGAAGATAAGTTATAAAGAAGGAGAAAAATGGAGGGATAATTATGCGGCTAAGTGAATTAAGTGGTAAAGAAATAGTAGATGTAAAAAGAGCAGAAAAATTAGGAGTTCTTGGCCAAACAGACCTTGAAATTAATGAAAAAAGCGGACAAATTCAATCACTCGTTATTCCATCGGTTAAATGGTTTGGGTTAAAAAGACAAGGAGATGAAATCAGGGTCCCGTGGAGTCATATTAAGAAAATCGGAAATGATATGATTATTTTAGATATACCTGATGAAGAAGAATCACACTAATTACAATGAGTATGAATGATGAATGCAGACTGGTAATAATCAGTCTGCATTTTTTGTTTTTTCCTTTTTGCAGAAAACTCACCGTTTTTTAAATGGATACATATGATGTTGAAGTAGTTCTAAATTTTCCGGTACTTACTCTTTAGAAGAAGGTGAGGGTTTCATGCTTACAGGAGTACAAATCGCAGTAATCGGCGGTGATGCAAGGCAACTAGAAATAATTCGTAAATTGACAGAACTAGATGCCAAGCTTTCATTGATTGGTTTTGAACAATTGAATCAAGCCTTTACCGGAGCGGTGAAAGAAAAAATTGATGAAGTCGAATTTAAAGATAAAGATGCAATTATCCTTCCAGTCCCTGGAACGAGCTTGGATGGTCAAATCGAAACAATATTCTCAAATGAGAAAGTATATTTACGAAAAGAAATGCTTTTAGAAACTCCGTTACATTGTACGGTTTACTCAGGAATAACAAATTCCTACTTAGATAGTATTACGAAGCAAGCTAATCGCCATCTAGTGAAATTATTCGAGCGTGATGATGTAGCAATTTATAATTCCATTCCGACGGTTGAAGGAACAATTATGATGGCAATCCAACATACCGATATAACGATTCATGGGTCAACAATTTCAGTACTTGGACTTGGAAGAGTTGGAATGAGTGTAGCAAGAGCTTTTGCTGCACTAGGGGCAAAAGTAAAGGTAGGTGCAAGGAGAAGTGAACATCTTGCTCGGATAACGGAAATGGGATTAACTCCTTTTCATCTCGATGATTTAGAAACGCAAATAAAAGATACGGATATATGTATAAATACAGTGCCATATTTAATCGTGACAGCTTCTGTCATCTCGAAAATGCCAATTTCTACTTTAATCATTGATTTAGCCTCCAAGCCAGGTGGAACCGATTTTCGATATGCAGAGAAAAGAGGAGTGAAAGCATTGCTCGCACCTGGTCTTCCGGGTATTGTTGCCCCAAAAACTGCGGGTCAGATATTGGCAAATGTTCTTTCACAATTGATTAAGGAGAATATGAATAGTGAGAGGGGAATTTAATATGAGCTTAAAAGGGAAACGAATTGGCTTTGGCTTAACGGGCTCGCATTGTACTTATGATGCTGTATATCCAGAAATTGAAAATCTTGTAAATGCAGGTGCAGAAGTATTGCCTGTTGTAACTTTTACAGTAAAAAATACGGAAACAAGATTTGGTAAGGGGGAGGATTGGATCCAAAGAATAGAAGATTTAACGGGAAAAAGTGTCATTGATTCAATTGTAAAAGCAGAGCCACTTGGTCCTAAAATTCCACTGGATTGTATGATTATTGCACCCCTAACTGGAAACTCCTTAAGTAAGTTTGCAAATGCAATGACAGATAGCCCTGTATTAATGGCAGCCAAAGCAACTCTTCGAAATGGAAAACCGGTCGTACTAGGCATATCAACAAATGATGCACTTGGATTAAATGGAGTTAATTTGATGCGTCTCATGGCTACAAAAAACATCTATTTTATTCCTTACGGTCAAGATGACCCAATTAAAAAGCCTAATTCAATGGTAGCAAGAATGACCTCCCTTTTAGAAACGGTTGAAGCGGCCCTGATGGGGACACAGCTGCAGCCGGTTATTGTTGAAAAATATAAAGACAATCATTGATCCTTATATTTTTCTAGGCTAATGTGAAATTCAACGAATTTTAACATATAAAAGTAATAATAAAAAGTTTATTACTTTAATAGATGAATATGTTAAAATGGACTTTATTATAAGAAAATTCTCTCACTTGCGATTTTTATCACATTTACTAGAAAAATATTTTCTTCGGAAGGGGATTGTAAAAATTGAATCAACAAACTGGTTTACATGTAGCAGTATTAGGAGCAACAGGAGCAGTTGGGCAACAGATGCTAGAAACTCTAGAAAAAAAGAATTTTCCAATTGCAAAATTGACTTTATTATCTTCCGCACGCTCAGCTGGGAAGATAGTTGAATTTAAAGGTGTGGAATATGTTGTTCAGGAAGCAACACCTGATAGCTTTAAAGGTGTAGATATTGCTTTATTTAGCGCTGGAGGTAGTGTATCACAAGCACTTGCTGCTCATGCAGTTGAACATGGCGCAATCGTAGTTGATAACACAAGTGCTTTTCGCATGGATGAAAATGTCCCACTTGTTGTTCCAGAAGTAAATGAAGCTGATTTACAAAAGCATCAAGGTGTGATTGCTAACCCAAACTGTTCAACGATTCAAATGGTTGTTGCACTAGAGCCGATTCGAAAGAAATACGGCCTTCATAAAGTAATAGTGTCAACTTATCAAGCTGTGTCAGGCTCTGGAGCAGCAGCTGTTGAAGAGCTAAATGAGCAGACTAAGTCAATCATAAATAATGAGCCGTTTGAACCATCCATTCTACCAGTAAAAGGGGACAAAAAGCATTACCAAATCGCATTCAATGCAATTCCTCAAATTGATAAGTTTACTGATAACGGTTTTACTTTTGAAGAAATGAAAATGATAAATGAAACGAAGAAAATTATGCACCTGCCTGAATTGCAAGTTGCGGCAACTTGTGTTCGTTTGCCAGTAGCAACAGGTCACTCCGAATCTATTTACTTTGAAGTAGAGGAAGAAGGAGCATGTGTAAAAGAGCTGAAATCATTATTAGAAAATGCACAAGGAGTCGTTTTGCAGGATGACCCTGATAATCAAGTTTACCCTATGCCTGCTGATTGTGTAGGTAAAAGCGATGTGTTTGTTGGAAGAATTCGTAAAGACTTAGATAATCCAAAAGGGTTTCATATGTGGGTTGTATCTGATAACCTCCTAAAAGGTGCTGCATGGAATTCAGTTCAAATTGCAGAAAGTCTAATAAAACTAGGACTTGTAAAATAATTTAATAGGTGAAACTAAACATCACTGTTTTTTCATTTTTTATCGGTGCTTAGCAATAATCAATAGCCTATTTAACTTATACTAATAACTCCAATCATCATTATACTAATTCGTTACACTCATAAGTGGAGCAGCTTTGCACCAAAACATCTTTAGTAGAGAATTCCCGAGGTGTAACGATGAAAATTATTGTCCAAAAATTTGGAGGAACATCCGTCCGTGATGATGCAAGTCGACTACATGCGATGAAACATATAAATCAAGCTTTATGTGAAGGCTATAAGATTGTTGTCGTTGTTTCAGCTATGGGCCGAAAAGGGGAACCATATGCGACAGATACGTTGCTTTCACTAGTTGAGAATAATAACTCATCCATTAATAAAAGAGAGCAAGACCTTTTATTATCCTGTGGTGAGATTATTTCGAGTGTCGTATTTACGAATCTGCTTTTAGAGCATGGGATTAGGGCCACTGCCTTAACAGGAGCTCAGGCTGGTTTTAGAACAAACAATGACCATTCCAACGCAAAAATCACCGATATGAGATGTGAACGGCTGCGAAAAGAGCTTGAAGCATATGATGTTGTAGTGGTAGCGGGCTTTCAAGGAGCAACAAAAAACGGTGATATTACCACCTTAGGCAGAGGAGGAAGTGATACCTCAGCGGCTGCTCTTGGGGTGGCATTAAATGCAGAATGGATTGATATCTTTACAGATGTGGAAGGCATCATGACAGCGGATCCAAGAATAGTTGAAAATGCTCGCCCACTAATTTACGTAACGTATACGGAAGTATGTAATATGGCGTATCAAGGAGCGAAGGTTATTCATCCGCGTGCAGTAGAGATACTCATGCAAGCAAAGATCCCTATTAGAATACGTTCCAATTATTCTGATAGTTTAGGTACCCTTGTAACAACCATTGAGAATGATGAATATGGGATTGAAATAAACGAGCGGTTAATAACTGGTATTGCTCATTTGGCAAATATTACCCAAATTAAAGTGCTAGCTAAAAAGGATCAATATAATTTACAGGCAGAAGTTTTTCAAGGAATGGCCAACGAGGGAATAAGCGTTGATTTTATCAATATTTATCCGAATGGAGTAACCTATACAGTTAGTGAAGAAATGACGGATAAAGCCATTTTTATTTTGCAAAGATTAGGACATAGCCCTATAGTAGAGAGAGAATGTGCAAAGGTTTCCGTTATTGGTGCCGGTATGCAGGGGATTCCTGGAGTTGCTTCGAAAATTGTCACCGCTTTATCTGAACAGGAGATTCGCATTCTCCAATCGGCAGACAGTCACACAACGATTTGGGTATTGGTAAAAGAATTCGATTTAATAAAGGCAGTAAATGCACTACACAATGCCTTTCAATTGGAAAAAGAGATTATAGTAAAAGGAGTGTCATTATGATTCAATTAGGCCGAGTTTCTACTGCGATGGTCACACCATTTGATAAGAATGGTCATATTGACTTTTCAAAGACAACAATGCTAATAAATCATCTTATTGAGAATGGAACGGATTCGCTTGTTGTTGCAGGTACTACAGGGGAATCT
>JAEWIG010000425.1 GCA_023387295.1 Bacillota bacterium
CTGTTAATCATTAAACCAAAGATAGAGAATAGACTCCCGAATAAGCTTCCGAACAGAATTCCACCTGTTATGCAAACAAGTGAAACAGGAATAAATAAAAATTGTCTTACCGTATGAAATAAGATAAATGCAATAGGCGCAAGTATTCCTGCTGTTTCAACAACGATAACTAGCAATGCTAATGGTTCATTCATCATCCCACCTACTTTTAACGAGCTCTTGTTGTCTCTTAAAAGCTTATTTCTAGATGTGTTTAGTTATGACAAAACGTTGTAGAAGTAAATAATGAGGACAATCTGAATAAGAGAAAGGAGTGGTAAGCCTACTTTAAATTGAAGATGCTTCGTTTTATGCCGGAACATGTTCATACCAAGTGTCATACCAACTGCACCAAATAATAAGGCAACCAGCCAAAGTGTGGCTTCACTAATACGGTATTGGTGCTTTACCGCTCTCTTCTTATCAACATTCATCATCACAAATCCTACGAGATTCATAATGATAAACAAAATCATTGGTAATGTAGACATATTTCGCTCCTCTCGTAACTTTTCTGTAATTCTGCTGGATTATTTTATATTACTATTATTGAAGAATTGATGCTTTTAGTAATAAACTTGGATTTTCGATAATATATTCTGATTTTCGGTAATAAAAATAAATTTTCGGTAATATATTCTAATTTTCGATAATAAACTAGTTTTTCAAAGATAAATACTGAGTTAATACTATATTTCGTAATCTTTTCCTAATCAAAAAGCCATTCCCTATTAGAGAATGGCTTCAGCTTTTCTATTGTCTAGCTGAAGCGCCTACCCCCTCGAGGTCATAAGCCAATCCTACCAAAAAGGAAAGTTCACCTTTCCGGTAGGCTCGTCTTATGCTTGTCGGGGGTGGGCAAGGCGCTTCAGCTTTTCAAATTACTTGCTTAAGTTTTGCTTTGCAACAGATGCTAATTCTGCGAATGCTTTTTCGTCAGCGATTGCTAATTCAGAAAGCATTTTGCGGTTAACTTCGATGCCAGCAAGCTTTAAACCGTGCATTAAACGGCTGTAAGAAAGACCGTTCATGCGAGCTGCTGCGTTAATACGAGTAACCCATAATTTGCGGAAGTCGCGCTTTTTCTGGCGACGATCACGATAAGCATACATTAATGATTTCATTACTTGTTGGTTTGCAACTTTATACAATGTATGTTTTGAACCGAAATAACCTTTAGCTAATTTAAGAACTTTTTTACGACGTTTGCGAGTAACTGTACCGCCTTTTACACGTGGCATATAATTTCCCTCCTAATTTCGAATATTACTTAAGATTTACTAATTGGAAACGAATACGTTTGTAATCGCCTGAAGAAACAAGAGTTCCTTTGCGAAGTTTACGTTTTTGCTTTGTTGATTTATTTGCGAATAAGTGGCTTGTGTAAGCGTGTGAACGCTTTAGCTTTCCAGAACCTGTTCTTTTGAAACGCTTAGCAGCGCCACGGTGAGTTTTCATTTTTGGCATTTGGAATTCCTCCTCTTACTTTTCATTTTTTGGTGCTAGCACCATAAACATGCTTCGACCATCCATTTTTGGATAAGACTCGATAGTCGCTACTTCCTTACATTCAAGGGCAAAACGATCTAAAACGCGTTGACCGATTTCTTTATGAGTAATAGCACGACCTTTAAATCGAATAGACGCTTTAACCTTATCTCCCTTTTCAAGGAATTTAAGAGCGTTACGAAGCTTTGTATTAAAATCATGCTCATCAATTGTCGGACTCAGACGAACTTCTTTAATACTAATAATCTTTTGGTTTTTACGAGCTTCTTTCTCCTTCTTCTGCTGCTCGAACTTAAACTTTCCATAGTCCATGATACGGGCTACAGGTGGTTTAGCATTCGGTGCAACTAGAACAACATCAAGATTTACTCGTGAAGCAATTTCTAATGCTTCAATTTTTGTTTTAATTCCTAACTGCTCGCCATTTTGGTCAATGAGACGAAGCTCGCGGGCACGGATACCCTCGTTTAACAACATATCTTTGCTAATAGTTAGACACCTCCAAGGTTTTATGCGAACACAAGATTTGGGCTAGAAATGACTTCTTTGAAAAGAAAAACAGCCAATTGCACCAGACAGCAGCTCGCAAGCATACACAACATTTCTGCACAGCTAGAATGCTATGGACAGATGTTTTAACCATATAAAAAAAGTGTGGATGAAAACACCCACACTTTACGGACAAAATCAAACAGAAAATGTTCACGTAAGACCTGCCAACTGCACTTAGCGTCAATCAGGTGAGAAGCGGGTGCTTCTTCTTTCCTCAAACTGTATTCAATTACCTTAGTTACTATATCACAAAGAACAAAGTATTGTCAAACAAAGTTTTCAACAACGAATTGAATTATAACAAGATTAATGGATCTCTGCAAGAACTTTTTATTAACTATCATTTGTGACTGTATAGTGAAAGTTCACCTGCATGCTTAACTTAACGTGAAATGGATCACCGCTTTTAATATGAATCTTTCCTATAGTAAGATTGTCCGCTCAACTAAATATACGATAAATAGGAAGGATTGATAATATGTTGGCAACAGCCAAGTGGAAAAAGAAAATTAAGAAAGAGCCAATTCAATTCGTCCGTGGTACCATTCAATTGGGTTTTCTCATTTTTTTACTTTATGTCGGCTGGCAATTTTACCGTTTCTACCAACATTTTGCTACTTTTGGTGTAGAACCATTTGTTGAAAGGCCAGCTGCGGTTGAAGGTTTCTTACCAATTAGTGCTTTCGTTGCTTTTAAAGTATGGTTAACTACAGGAGAATTCGATGCAGTTCATCCCGCCGGACTCGTCTTATTTATCTTTATCGTGATTTCTGGAATTTTGTTTCGAAAGAGTTTTTGTAGCTGGATGTGTCCAATTGGGACTGTCGGTGAATGGGTCGGAAGATTAGGGAAAAAGATCTTCAAGCGGAATTTTGATCTTCCAAGATGGGTAACATGGTTTTTATACCCCCTTAAATATTTATTGCTCATCTTTTTTGCAAATATGATTATTTTCAATATGCCTGTCATTGCCGCACAAAGCTTTTTAGAGAGTCCCTACAATAAAATATCTGATGCAAAAATGTTGATGTTCTTTTTAGATATTAGCGCATTTTCCTTTAAAGTTATTTTGGTCATTTTTGTTCTATCCCTATTCATCAAAAATTTCTGGTGCCGTTTTCTCTGCCCATATGGAGCTTTAATCGGAATTTGTGGACTATTTGGCATTACAAGGATAACAAGAAATGAAGATTCCTGTATTGATTGCCAACGCTGCACAAAGGTGTGTCCACAAAGAATTAAAGTATCCAAAAAGAAAAATGTCCTCACGCCTGAATGTACAGCATGTATGCAATGTATTGAAGCTTGCCCAGTGAAGGATACGTTAAATGTGAAAACAGTTGGGAAGAAGGTTAATAAGTGGGTCATCCCAGTTGCTTTCTTCACTGTGTTTGCTCTTACGATTATCATTGCCAAGCTTACAGGTCATTGGGAGACAAATATTACATACCGTGAATTTCAAAGTTTATTTTATTATCTTGATTATATTGGACATTAGAAAGGGAGGCGCTGCACGCCTCCCTTTTCTTATTATTATAGATTTACTTCATCCTTTAAGCTTTGCAAAAATGCTTTAAACGAAACCGTTTCAGATTTTTGTTCCCCGTATTTACGGACGTTAACAGCTTTTTCAGCTACTTCGTTATCGCCTACTACGAGCATATATGGAGTTTTTTGCATTTGCGCTTCACGGATTTTATAGCCGATTTTTTCATTACGATCATCAAGCTCTACACGGAAGCCTTCAGCCTGCAGCTGCTCTTGTACTTGTTTTGCATAGTCAAAGTGAATATCAGGTGAAACTGGAATCACTTGAACTTGAACTGGTGCAAGCCAAGTAGGGAATGCTCCTTTATACTCTTCAATTAAGAAGGCAACGAAACGTTCCATTGTTGATACAACACCACGGTGGATAACAACTGGACGATGCTGTTTCCCATCTTCTCCGATATAAGATAGGTCAAAGCGTTCTGGTAGTAAGAAGTCAAGCTGAACAGTAGATAAAGTTTCTTCTTTTCCTAGTGCTGTTTTTACTTGAACATCCAACTTAGGACCATAGAATGCCGCTTCACCTTCAGCTTCATAATAATCTAGACCCAGATCATCCATTGCTTCCTTCAGCATGGATTGTGCCTTTTCCCACATTTGATCATCATCAAAATATTTCTCTGTATCAGCAGGGTCACGGTATGAAAGACGGAAAGAATATTCATTTAGATTAAAATCTTTGTACACAGCTAGAATTAAATTAACGACGCGCTTAAATTCATCTTTAATTTGATCCGGACGAACAAAGAGGTGAGCATCATTTAAAGTCATACCACGAACGCGCTGAAGACCTGATAACGCACCAGACATCTCATAACGGTGCATTGTTCCTAACTCGGCAATACGAATCGGTAGCTCACGGTAACTATGAATGCCGTTTTTGTATATCATCATGTGATGAGGACAGTTCATCGGACGAAGCACTAGTTGTTCATTATCCATATCCATTACGGGGAACATATCCTCTTGATAGTGATCCCAGTGTCCTGAAGTTTTATACAGATCTACACTTCCTAACACCGGTGTATACACATGGTCATAGCCTAAACGTACTTCCTTATCAACGATGTAACGCTCAATAATGCGGCGAATTGTCGCACCTTTTGGAAGCCATAATGGTAGCCCTTGTCCAACTAATTGAGAATTTGTAAATAAGCTTAATTCTTTCCCAATTTTACGATGGTCACGCTCTTTTGCCTCTTCTAACAGGCGCAAATGCTCCGCTAAATCTTCCTTCTTGAAGAAAGCTGTTCCATAAATACGCTGAAGCATTTTATTATCGCTATTTCCTCGCCAGTAGGCACCAGCAATGCTTAATAGCTTAATTTCCTTTAGCTTACCTGTTGATGGAACGTGAACGCCACGACATAGGTCGATGAAGTCTCCTTGCTCGTATAAAGTTACTGTTTCATCAGCTGGGATTGCTTCAATAAGCTCAAGCTTATATTCATCATCCATTTCCTTAAATAACTGCACCGCTTCTTCACGGCTAACTTCTTTACGAACAATTTCAATATTTTCGTTAATGATTTTTTTCATTTCTTTTTCAATAAGTGGAAGGTCTTCAGGTGTTATCGATTGTTCAAGGTCGATATCATAGTAGAAACCACCTTCGATAACAGGACCAACGCCAAGCTTAACATTTTTAAATAATCGCTTAATTGCTTGTGCCATTAAGTGTGCACTACTATGGCGCAATATTTCTAACGCCTCTTCACTATCTTGCGTAATAATTTCAAACGCACCGTCTTCTTCAATTGGACAGCGAAGGTCATACATTTGACCGTTTACTTTACCAGCAATAGCCTTTTTCTTTAGACCTGGGCTAATGGATCCTGCGATATCTTCTGTTGTCGTTCCTTTAGGAAACTCCTTAACAGCGCCATCTGGGAACGTAACTTTAATAATTTCTGACATGGTTTTTCCTCCTTATTTATAAAGCGTAAGTGCCTCGCAAGATGAACGTCGACTAAAGACCGCCACGTCCTATGGCAAACGTCGACGTCAGCACATCCTGTGCAAGTCCGACAAGCATAAGACGAATCACGCAGGAAATCCTGATTTCTGGAGTGATTTGGCTTATGACTTCGAGGGGCTAGGCACTGGAGCTAGATTCAAAATTTGCTCCACAATACGCTAATTAACTAATAATACAAAATAAAAAAACCCGTCCCTAAAAAAGGGACGAGTTATCATAAACACGTGGTTCCACCCTACTTCTCATTTTCCGTGTATACGAAAAAATGACTTGTAGCAATTTAACGGCTTGTAACCGTCAGCCCATTTCCGAGCTGAAGTTCAAAGGTGGTAAGCATTCAATCGTGTTAGGAAGTTTCCAGCCTTGACTTCCCTCTCTAATAAACCGTCTTTGAATACTGTTGTCCTCATCATCACATTTCCTATAAGGATCTATTATGTAATGTATTATAGTTTGTTATTTTCTCAAATGCAAGAACTCCGTTATATTTTTTCATCTGCTGGAAAAGAATATAGTTGCTTATTGTCATAAAAGAGTGTAGTAGAACGAAGAACAAGCCTTTCTTCAAAGATATTATGAATCGTTCTGACTAACGGCTGTTCCCTATCTTCTGTGTAAAGAAAGATGGACGCTGGCGCGATGGATAACAGCGGAGCAATTGTGACAGAATCAACATATACTGGATGATTAAACAACAGTTTTCGGTCTATCATACGCGATAATTCAGAGCGCTTCATTTCAAAAAAGTGTTCATCAAAAAAGCGAATACCTTCATCAATTAAAACATGAATCTGATGTAATTTCGCTTGCCGTCCATGTAAAAACTCCCTTAAGGTCTGAATAAACATTTGATATTCTTGTTCCATTTTATATTCGTCGATTGATACCTCTACATATTTCGCCATTTGATCGAAAAGAGGTCTCATTCTAAACTTCACAAAGGAATCAAAGGAAAATGCAAGGTTTTCTTTAAAGATTTGACTAATTGCATCTTTCATATTTTTTTCTATTTCAATATTGCTAACAAATGTAGCTAACTCTATTCGGTTGCCTTCTAAGATAGAATGAACAATTTCTAGAATTTGTTGTTGCTCTTCTTCATCTTGATAATAATAATATTCAGCCATAATTTTACGAAACCAATCATCACGTTTATATTTTGTGATAAATTGGTAAAAAGCTTTTTTTACTAGCTCAAAAAGCTTTTTCATATTCGGCTCGATCATGATTTTTACTATATGATTATCTTCAATTTGAAGATTGTTTTGCTCGGATAGAGCTGAGGATGCAAAATAAATTTGAAGCAAATGATACAATTCATGTGCATCTTCACTTTTTTGGAAAATGATTTTGACCAACCAAATCCCCCCTTTATAAAAGATCTTTGCTTTTATGTATATGGGGAATTTGGACAAATTAGAATAAGAAAAGCGGAAGCGCCTTGATTAGCGACGTATAAACTGGACGGACCTCACTGAGATAAAGGAAACACGACGAGTATGCGAGTCGATGTTGACTTATCGTAGGGAGAGGGCGGGCAGTTTACTAGTCGCTAGGCGCAGGAGCTAGACATTTCTCAATATCAAAATATGCACATTCTATAAATATCAAATCCGACGATTCGGACCTTCCACAAGGACTGGATCTGCTAAATATTTGATCCTCTCCATAATCCTGCGCGCCTTTACTTTTTCCTCTTCGCCACGCTGGCTATAGGAAAGATGGTGCTCCAATTCTTTAAAATCAAAATTCGAAGTAAAGAAAGTTGGCATATTTTCAAGCATACGGAATTGTAAAATTGGACCTAAGACTTCATCCCTGGTCCAGCTCGACATCGTTTCCGCTCCAATGTCATCGAACATGAGCACTGGAACTTTCTTGATCATCTCAATCTTTTCATTTAGCGTTGAGTCAGCAATTGAGCTCTTTAATTCTCTAAATAGTTCAGGAACATAAACAATCATTGATGGAATCTTTTTACTAGCTAATTCATTTGCAATTGCTCCTAAGAAATACGATTTCCCGACACCGAATTTCCCGTAAAAATAAAGACCCTTCTGTTTCGTTCCCGCTTGATAGTTCATGATAAAAGAAGCAGCTTTTTTTGTCGCATCCATCCGTTCACCGTCAGTATAGATTGAATTAAATGAAGCTTCAAGAATGTCTCTTGGGACATATAAGCTTTGTATAAGCTTTTCATTTTTGCGTTTTTCATCATACATAGCTTTTCGCGGGCATTTATCATAATGAATATTAATCGTACCACGCTGAATCACAAGCTCTGGATGATAACCTTTCATAAAGTTAACACAGCCATCTAGACTAGGACATTTATTACAATCCTTACTTTGATTAGTAAACTCATAAAGCTTCATTAAGCCTTTATCGATCATTTCTGGTGTCAATTCATTCTCATAATTCTTTAAAAAAGCTTTCACATCCGGATGATTTAATGTTTCCTTTTTTTGCTCTTCATATCTTTTGCGAAAGCTCTCATTCCCGGTCAACTTCTTTAGTGTCTCATTAATTTTTTCCATGAATCGTCACCCCCCTGAACGCATCTTTTTTAATAATTCTTCAAGCTCTTGTTTTTTCAGTTCTTGCTGCTCCATGCTTTCACTTTGCTCTTGTTTATGGCTTGTGTCATCCGTTTCATTAAACCAATCTGGGAGCATTTCTGTCCGAATTGCCTTCTTCTTTGTCGCTGGAGAACTTGGTTTTTTCTTGCCCTCTGCCCATTCTGTATATTGCCTATGTTCACTTCTAGCTAATTCAAACGCTTCTTTTGCTGTTTTAATTTTCTTTCTTGCCCAGTGGCTTGCGATTTTTTCGACATAGCTCTTTGTTAGCTTCATGTCGGATTTAAGCATAACATACTGGAGAAGAACATTTATGACTCCCGGCATGAGTTTCTGTTGAAACATCACATCTTCAACTATTTGTAAATCTGCTTTAGAAGGCTCAGCCCCACCTGATATATCTTTAAGAAATTGCCGTGGAGAAGTCGTTTCCACATATCGCAGATTTTCTTCCTCTTTTGTTTTCGGTTCATCCTTCTGCGTCTGATGAATGACTGGCTGTGTGCGATCAACAAGTGAAGGAAGCCTGTCATTATATTGGAATTGATACCAATCACGCGCAGACTTTCTTAACTCTTCAATATTGATATCATTATCTTCTGTTAAAGCACTTATCACAATATTTTTCATTTGTAAGACATCAATATCGTATAGAAATGCTAAATTACTAATTGCATTTTTCACCTTTTTCGTAAGCGCCTTTTTCGGTACGAGAGATTCATTTAAACCAGCAGCAAGAAGTTCAAAATTAAACAATTCATTCCCAATTTGAATGCTGGTTTGGTCATGCCTCCCGATAAAATCATGGTCATTCATGTTGGCTATTTCATCTGTTTCAGTATTATATGTAAGTGAATCTACATGACTTGAGGTAAACACATCTTGGAATTCCTTTGTTACTTCCTTATAGTCTTCCACGCTTTCAGCTTTTTCCTCACTAAAAAAGCGTTTCAATCGCAAATACTGACTTTTACCAATTTTTCGGTACAAATAAATGTTAAGCATCCCATCCAGAAAAAACTGCTCAGGTGTGAGCGGAGGGAGTAGTTCATAAATAAAGGATCGTGAGTTCTCGGTTTTTTTTTCGTAAACCTTTAACAGTCCGATTGCTTCAAGCTTTATCCGGGACTGGTAAATCTTATTTAGCCCCATATCCATAAAGTTCATTAGACTATGATGAGATGTCGGGTTAGACCATAATCGATTTTCTTCTAATTCCGCCCATAACGTCATGTATAAACTAAAGCAAGCAGAGCCAATTAAAGGCTGGTATAAAAATGTTAGCACTTTTCTGTCATAATCATGCAAAAGACCATTTGCATTCACTACATAACGATCAATAGGTAAAATTTCTTGCCAATGCTGAACCATTTTTATCATCCCTCCTTCGAAAAGCGCAAGCGACTTGCTCACCCCCGACAAGCACAAGACGAGCCTCTCTGAAAGGTGTACTTTACCTTTCTGGGAGGATTGGCTTGTGACCTCGAGGGGGTAGGCGCTGGAGCTAGACACTTAACTATTTCAAAAATTTAAACCACTAGTAAAAAAAGAGCTAAAGACAGTCTTCAGCTCGGCAACTTTTTATAGGCTTTGTAAAACTAATCTGTTGAATTCTACTATTACTTTTCTTTCTTTATTAATTCCTTTAATTCATCGATAAAAACATTAATATCTTTAAATTGTCGGTACACCGAGGCGAATCTTACATAAGCAACGTCATCAATTTTCACAAGCCTGTCCATTACCATCTCACCAACAGCCTCGCTCTTTATTTCCGATACTCCGTTACTGCGAAGCTCCTTTTCAATCCCAGAAGTGATTTCCTCAAGCTCTTTCAAAGGAACAGGACGCTTCTCACATGCTCTTAAGAGGCCACGAAGTATTTTTTCTTGGCTAAATTCTTCTCTTGTTCCTTCTTTTTTCACGACAATAAGCGGGATTTCTTCAACCTTTTCAAAGGTTGTGAAACGATAACTACACTCCTCACACTCTCTTCGTCTACGGATCGACCGGTAATCATCAACGGGACGAGAATCGAGGACACGCGTATTATTATTTTGACATGAAGGGCATTTCATTCAATCAGCTCCGAATCCTTTTCACTCATTCTATTACTTCTATTGTACTATTATTTATTAAAAACCCCAAGAAAAAACGAAAAGTGGAGCTTTACATATAACAATGTTGCCTATACACAATGAACTTTATTACATCCCAAAAATAAAAAGCCTGCCTAAATATAAGCAAGCCATTTATCCTAGCATATTTTTTTATTTATTAACCTACATTTACTGTTGATGCTTTAAATAGCTCTTGAGCTACATATTTTGTTAAGTCGACAACACGGCAAGAATAACCCCATTCATTATCATACCATGCTAAAACCTTAACTTTATTTTCACCAATGACCATTGTTGACAATCCATCAATAATGGCAGAATTTTCATTTGTATTATAATCAATCGATACTAAAGGCTCATCAGAAATATCTAAAATACCTTTTAAATAAGTTTTTGATGCTGTTTCGAACGCTTCATTAATTTGCTCTATCGTTACACCCGATTTAAGATCGACAACTAAATCAACAAGGGAGACATTCGATGTTGGAACACGTAACGACATTCCATGTAATTTTCCTTTTAATTGTGGAAGGACTAATGATAAAGCCTTTGCTGCTCCTGTTGAAGTTGGAATAATTGATTGTGCACAAGCACGAGCACGGCGTAAATCCTTATGTGGATTATCAATATTATTCTGGTCATTCGTATACGCATGAACAGTTGTCATAAGACCGTTTTCAATGCCGAATTGATCATCAAGAACTTTTGCAACTGGCGCAAGACAGTTTGTTGTACAAGAAGCATTAGAAATAATGTCATGCTCATTAATATTTAATACGTTTTCATTAACACCCATTACAATCGTTACATCTTCATTTTTTCCAGGTGCAGATAAAATGACTTTTTTTGCTCCTGCTTCTAAATGAAGGGCTGCTTTGTCACGAGAATTAAATTTACCTGTAGCTTCAATTACGATATCAATATTTAATTCTTTCCACGGAAGTTCTTGTGGGTTACGATTGCTAAGTAATTGTACACGTTTGCCATTTACGATAAGTGCATCATCAGCTGCAACCACCTCACCTTGAAATTTACCATGATTTGTATCATATTTAATTAAGTGGGCCAAAGTTTCAGCAGGATAGCTTGCATTTATGGCAACCACATCAAGTTTCTCATCAAGAATAGCCTTCCTAAAAACCATTCTCCCAATTCTCCCAAATCCATTGATCGCTATTTTCGCCTTCATTATACGGCTCCCCCCACAATAATGTTATACTTATGAACATATATAATGTAATTAGTATAACATAATTAAACCTATTTGTGATAAGGAAAATGCGGAAATTAAATGTTCTATTATTCAGAAATATTTCTAATCTAAACAACTTGTAATTGCTGTTTTAATATAATTGTCGTCGGCTTCATTTCTACACACATAACATTCTTGAATATCTACTGCCAACCCAGAATGTAAATGTCGGTCAATTTACTTTCTCTGCGCTGGTTATTCCTTCGTAATAAAGGCTTGTTCAAGTAAACCGACCGACAATTTTGTTTTTCACACAGAAAAAAGAGCCCTAGGGCCCTTTTTAAAAAGCATTCCACTTATTTAATATTTCAAAAAGTTGAGCTTCCGTTTCTTCAATTTTCCCATTGTTACTAATAACAGCATCCGCTAGCCTAATTTTATCAACTAGGGGCATTTGTGATTTGATTCTCGCAAGAGCTTCTTCTATCGAAAGCTGATTTCTCTCCATTAAACGCTTTAATTGGATGTTTTCATCAACATAGATTAATAATGTTTTATCGACCATATTGGTTAATTTACTTTCAAATAGTAGCGGAATATCCATGATCACTACTTGTTTACCATTCTCTATAGCCTCATCCTTCTTCGCAAGCATTCTTTTTCTCACTGCGGGATGAACAATGCTATTAAGCTTTAGTCTTTTATCTTCGTCATGAAAAATAATCGAGCCTAACTTGCCCCTATCAATTGAACCATCATTTAGTAAAATATCACTGCCGAAAAAAGCAATGATTTCACGATATGCATCCTCACCTTTTTCGACAGCAAATCTAGCTTCAACATCTGCATCAATAACCGTTATTCCTTTTTCTTTTAGGATGGAAGAAACGGTGCTTTTCCCGCTCGCAATTCCTCCTGTTAAACCTATTACGAGTGCCATTCATCTATTCCTTTCATATTTCGTAATTAAATTTTCCAGATACCAATCAAAATTAAGATGACTCCTGGAATAAAAGTGAATTTATGAACCCAGCCGCTATTAGAAAAAAGCGTTCCTACCTTAAGTCCCATAAATAAAAACAACGAGCTCATGACAGCAACGGCAACGGCTAAATAATATGGTGAGTAGCCAAGCATTGCAGCACCAATTCCTGCACCAAAAGCGTCTAAAGATAAAGCAAGCCCAAGCATAAGAGCTTCTATACCGGTAATCGTTCCAGATTTATCGAAATCTGCTGTCATCGGCTTTTGTAAAATACGAATAACTAAACCTAGTGATTTTATCTCAAAATTAATAATTGTTTTCTCGTGTGGAAGAATGTCCTTATTCTTTTCAGGTCGAAAAAATTGATAAAGAACCCAGGCTCCGAGAAAAATGAGGATAATTCCTCCTATACTTTCAGCAAACCGAGGTGATAAAAATTGTAAAGAAATACGTCCAATCGCCATTGCTGCCATTAATGCCAATGCTGAACAGCTTGCGATTACTGCTATCGATATTAATGGGATACGCATTTTTCTTAGCCCATATGTCAAGCCGACACTAAAGCTGTCAAGACTTACAGCAAACGCTAGTATAAGAAGAGAAATAAGGTGCATCATTGAATAGTAC
>JAEWIG010000430.1 GCA_023387295.1 Bacillota bacterium
GTCCCGAAGTTTCTTAATATTATTTCCCAATGTCTCACCTCTGATGATATTTTATCATAACCTATTATAACCTAAACGAAGAAATATTGTAGTCAAATCCATTTAAACTATAAAGTTGTGTCATAGCCACTTCACATAATTCCTATTATGTTTTGCTTTATTTTTCTTATTATTTCCAAAATCATTCAAACTTTCCCAACCATTCGAACGGATACTTTCGCCATTAATTCTTTACAATCTCATTAATCCCCATGACCTCAAAAATAAATACGAATGAAGATTTCCAAAAACAGAATCGACTATTACTTTTAAACATAAGGTCGGATCCTTTCAAGTTGTATGGAAAGAATTTCATACAAGGAAACAACATCCAGAGACTGAAATGTCATCTACAAGGGCTCTTTTTCGTCGGGAAGGAGATTGGATCGCTCAGAAGACGGAGGTAGGGAGTTAAAGCCTGGGCTATGCTTTTTAGACATCTTGCCGCTGTTTCTAATTCGATAGAGAAGCTTTTGAGAAGGGATAAAAAAGTTTTCGTTCATAGCGGTACGGTTTCTTTGCTTTCAATGCGAGCATAACCTAGGTATTTGCGAATAATGGATCAATTTTTTTGTTCGACTATAAAAGTCAAGATAATTTTTCTCTCTAAATGTTCCAATTTATTATAGATGTATCATCGGGTATATGTCACCAACAGTATTTTGCAAAGAGCCGAAAAAAGCCGGATGATTTTCGTTCATTGAAAACCTTACGACTATGTAAGTTTATATTTTTTCTTTTGTCTAACATTTACATTATAGTAGATTTAAGTTTTTCACATTGGATAATTTCCAGTCTGTAATAAATATTTTAGTGAATTTGGTATTACACTATTGTTGACTACTTCGTTATTATTAAAAAAGAAATCACGGCTAAGTATTTTTATACAATCATCTATTTTTTCAACCAAAGAACAGTGCATTTTCATCTTCATTTCTGCACTATACTCACATTCAATAAATCTATTTTTATTAGTTCCATTGATCAGAGTTAAATCAAATAACAGTTTTGCCTTCTTTACTTGTAACTCTTTTCCAATTTCATCAAACAAGTGCAAAGGGTTTTCATAAGACGTTGCAATAATAAGGAAGTCATATAGCTCATCATGTAATCTAATTATTTGAAACTTATTCATAACGAACCCTCCTTTCTTATCACTACCCGTTGATATTCGTATATGAAGTTTCAATCAAATTTAATACGTTGTTAACTATTTCATCTGCTTCACGTTTATCTCCTAATATATGTGTTCCCATCAGCACCTGTTCCGCATGAAAAATCACATGTCTATTACCTCGTAAGTATTGATACAACTTTTCTACTTCTTGCTGATATGTACTATCTGCTATTTGAGATTGCCATTTGGGAAGTAATGAAGTTCTATTAAATACTGCCCCAAAAGAATTTCTTACTTTAATGCCCTTATCATTTAGCAGATATTTTATATACCCTTCTAATGCCCTAAGCGCAGAAAATGCATAACATGAATAATCTTCCAAAGGAATCTGAACTCGTCTTAGTGAAATTGAAGGAGATAATAATTTCAGTATCATGTCGTCAATATTCCCATAAGCACGAGGTAATAAAATTTCCATTTCATTTCTAACTTCATCAATTCCTATATTAACCTCATGGAAGCTATTGACTGTACCCACAATATCATCAACAGAAACATCCTTGCAGTAAGAAAGAAGCGATATTGCCTCTCCATATAGATATGCAGGTTTTCCCTGCAAAGTCACCGTTCCTGTTGCATAATGATTGATTGTTAGTCTATCTCCTATTTTACTACTAAATTTATATATCTTATGTTCAGGAGCCGTACGAACTTCTATAGTCTCAACATCTACTCCTTCCATAGAAGATAAATAATCAATAAGCTTTTCCGCCGACTCAGTTGAAAGATTTCTAAAAGAGTATGTTTTTCCGTTTAGTTCTCCTTTATATTGACATTTTTCTTCAATTTTTACTCTTATTACAGAAGAAATATCTGTATTTATTCCCTTAGTAGAAATAGTCGTTGTTCCATTATTGTTAAAATAGAAATCTAAAATTGCTTTTTTCCCTTCAGAACGAATATTACATCTGTACTGATTTCCCACTTTCTTCAGTGGCTCTGCAGTAAAATCACTCCATTCTTCATTTCCAATTTCCAGTATCATATCATTAATTTTATCTCTATCAATAAAAATACTTTTTCTCTTAGCCATTGTTTTTTCCTTTTCTACAGTATCATGTATAATCGATGTAGCTTCTACATTAAAAGCCTCTTTAACTAATCGATCTGCAAGATGATTAAATTCGTCGTCTGAATGCCTTTTTACCTTAATAAATTCTACATTCAATTTACCTTTTAATGAATCAAAAAAGTTTTTATATTCCTGTGTTCCTGTCTTATTTGCTTTCCATTAACCAGTACACCATTTTGCAATTCCTTCATAGTCATTATATATCATTAATACTTTATTTGATTATCTATACAGTATTGCATGGCTATTTCTGCTGCTTTAATTTCTTCTGCCACATTATTCATATCAGCGAGTAATTTATCATTGTATAGTCTCGAAAAATATAATTGCTGATTATCCCAAAAGAAAACTAGACCACTGGAAAAACGATTGGTAGTCTCATCATAACTTCCATCCACATAAGCAATTGCCACAGGTTCTTCAGCATTAATTTCAGACATTGAATTGCTTTTTTTAGTATCTTTTTAAATAACACTTAGTTCATCGAGTAATGAAGGTCCTTTATATTCTGCTCCAGAGAATCCGTTTATTTGGTTCTGACACTCTGCCCAAGTATAATAAATACCTGTTCTCTCTACCTTTTTTCACCGCATATATCTCTTTTGCCATTATAATCTTATTCTAAGGTTGCATACCTTATCACGTTTTTTTCTCCATGTCAATAGCTACAATCATGAAAAAGACTGCTACAACGTCTTTTTTTCTCTTATTATTTCCATTTTTTCAGTCTTACTCAATTTGTACAAAGTATATCAGAAAAAGGCAGTTAGGAAAAGAGGGTATTTCTTTATTTCAATAACTCGTTTTCCTTCAAAAATCACAAAATCATTTTGTCCGCATGGTATCATCCAGTCGTTTAGTCCTATTCTGTCCACAAAATCTGGACCAAACAGCACAAAAAAGCACCCAATATACCTCATTTTCCGACCCAAGCACAATAACTTGAAAAATATTCAACTGCGTTTTCAGGGAACATATCCTTGAATTCTCCGTACAACTGGGCGGCCAGTGTTTTTAAATTTGATAATATAAAAATGTACAAAAGTGATCATTTAAAAATGTACAAA
>JAEWIG010000003.1 GCA_023387295.1 Bacillota bacterium
CACAGGCACTTGGCTGACCTGTTAATGAAAAAGGTCCATTCCCTGGTTTACTTATTTTTCCGGTTAATAAATGAATATTATAGACTAGATTATTAATCCAAGTTCCCCTTGTATGTTGATTCATTCCCATCGTCCAAAGAGACATGATCTTCTTATTCGGATCACCGAACTCTTTTGCTAGTGCTTCAATGTCCGCAGCAGGAACTTTCGATATTTCTTCAGCTTTTTCTAACGTGTATTCACTTACACTTTGCTTAAATTCATCAAAGGTGATATTCCAAGCTTTATCTGCATCTTTACCGTCAGTTACGTCATAATCATCTTTAAATGAGTGACCTAAATTTTCTGTTCCTGCTTTGAATTGGACATGTTCATCAACAAATTTTTGATCGTATAAATTATTTTGAATTAAATAATTGGCAATTGCATTGGCAATCGCTAAGTCTGATTGTGGTCGAAATATCATTACTGTATCTGCTACTTCTGAAGTACGAGAATGTCGTGTTGTTAAATCATAGAGCTTAACATGAGCATTTGCTAGTTTCCTTGCAGTTAAACGAGAGAATAATACTGGATGCATTTCAGCCATATTTGCACCCCAAGTGACAAATACGTCTGCTTCATCTAAATCGCGATAAGAACCCATTGGTTCATCTGATTGAAATGTTGTCATAAAGCCAGTTACTGCACTCGCCATACAAAGTCTCGCATTAGGGTCGATATTATTGTTTAAAAGGCCGGCCTTCCAAAGCTTTACTGATACATAACCGTCCATAATTGTTTGCTGACCTGATCCCCAGAATGCAATAGACTTTGGATCCTTCTCATGATTTTCTTTTAATTTACTAGCAACAAGATCTAATGCTTCTTCCCATGATGCTTCTCTAAAGCCTTCCATCGTCCCTTTTTTCGATTTGTCTTCACGAATTAAAGGCTTCGTTAAACGATCTTTTCCAAACAAAATCTTTCCTACATAAAACCCCTTTATACAATTTAAACCCCTACTAGAACGATTATCTGGATCCCCTTTTGTAGCAACAACTTTTCCATCCTTTATCCCCACTAATACTCCACAGCCTGTTCCACAAAAACGACATACAGTTGATTTCCACTCATCAGGTTCTGTAGTTTCTACTGCAGTAGCAACCTCAGTACCCGCAGGTTTTGATTCTTTCTTTTTACAGCCTGCTACAGCCATTGTCATAGAGATTGCAGTAGCTTTTAACAAGCTTCGTCTCGTTAATTCCATAGCATATTTCCTCCCTTTTAAATGAAGAGATTTTTCTTTAAATATTCAAAGTGGTAAGGAAGAATCAATACCACGATAAACCAGAACATACATATCGACTTCAACTTTTAGTGTTAAAATAATCCCATAATTTCTCTAGGTTTAACCCTAATCGCAACCGGATTATCCACAACACATCTTTCTTCACAAATCCCACAGCCCACACATTTTTCAGTGTCAATAATAGGAGCAAAAACAGCATGTATGGGGTCATCTGGTTTTACATAGATATTTAGTTTAATTGCTTCATCAATTAACGGACATTCCCGGTAGCATACTTCACAGCGCATGCCTTGATAGGCAATACAGGCATCCGTATCAATAACTGCTGTACCCATTTGAACATCATATACATTGTCTATCCCTGATAAAGCATCTGTTGGACAAACGTTTACACAAGGAAAGTCATCACAAAGTCTACAAGGATTCTCCCTCGCTTCAATGAAAGGTGTTCCAATCCCAAGGCCAAGATTTTCTTTTCCCATTTTAATAGAGTCATAAGGGCATGCTTGATTGCATTTACCACAACGAACACACAAAGCTAGGAATTCATCCTCATCTACCGCTCCAGGTGGACGCAATACCGTTTTGTTACCAGCTTTCATCATCCCCAAGAGTTCGTATGCAGCAATGCCTCCAATAAGTAATTTAAAAAACCCAGCACCCTTCATAAAATGAACCTCCCTTATTCCCCTTACCAACTTGAAGCACTCTATAAAAATTCTTTTATATTATTATGGTATTATTTAACCAATTAACTAATCTGTGATATTTTCCACAAAACACACATTAATCATAAACAACAAACAACCTTGAAAGCGTTGTCTTTTCAAGGATATTTGCATTTTCTCATTATTAACTGGTAAAATTCAGCTAGTTTTCCGACACAATTTAGTAACAATTAGGTTAATAAATAGAAATGTAAACCTGTCTTATGCTGTCAAACGTTGTCTGAATATTTGGTAAGTTTTTAATTGAATCTTATTTTTCCTTAATGGTACGATAGATTTGTAAGCGTTCACTTTTAGTAGCTCCTCGTCTTTTGCATCCAGAATTACATAGTTTAAGCGAATAAACTTAAGGAGGAATATTATGAGTCAATTAACTGTTGGTCTGAAAGAGAAGGTAGAGAAATTTTTACATGGAAAAAAACACCTCTATATTAACGGAGAGTTCGTCGAAAGCAAATCGCAGAAAACATTTGAGACATATAATCCCGCTACAGGTGAAGTACTAGCACATGTATATGAAGCTTGTGCAGAGGACATTGATTTAGCAGTAAAGGCTGCCAGAAAAGCGTTTGATGAGGGCCAATGGTCAAAAATGGGTTCAGCAAAAAGAAGCCGATTAATGTACAAATTAGCTGATTTGATGGAAGAGAACGCAGCTGAGCTAGCTCAATTGGAAACACTTGATAATGGTAAACCAATTCGTGAAACGACAAATGCAGATGTTCCATTAGCCGTTGAGCATATGCGTTATTATGCAGGCTGGTCGACAAAAATTGTTGGGCAAACAATTCCTGTAAATGGACCGTTTTTCAACTATACACGACATGAAGCGGTCGGTGTTGTTGGACAAATCATTCCTTGGAACTTCCCACTATTAATGGCAATGTGGAAGTTAGGAGCTGCTCTAGCTACTGGTTGTACAGTTGTACTTAAACCAGCTGAGCAAACACCCCTTTCCGCTTTGTATTTAGCTGAGTTAATTGAAGAGGCTGGGTTCCCTCCTGGTGTTATTAACATCGTTCCAGGCTTCGGCGAAACTGCTGGTCAACCACTCGTTGACCATCCATTAGTTGATAAAATTGCTTTTACTGGTTCAACAGAAGTTGGAAAAATGATCATGAAAAACGCATCGAAAACTCTAAAGCGAGTGACTTTAGAATTAGGAGGAAAATCGCCTAATATCATCCTTCCAGATGCTGACCTGTCAAAAGCCATACCTGGTGCGTTAAATGGTGTTATGTTTAACCAAGGTCAGGTTTGCTGTGCAGGCTCACGCGTCTTTATCCAAAAGAAGCATTTTGATAATGTGGTTGCCGATATGGCTAGTCATGCTAAAAACATTAAACAAGGTGCAGGAATTCATGCTGACACCGAAATCGGTCCACTTGTCTCAACCGAACAGCAAAACCGTGTATTAAATTATATTGAAAAGGGTCTAAGTGAAGGAGCACAGCTTGTTGTTGGTGGAGAAAAGCCACAAGATGAGGGTTACTTTGTTTCCCCTACTATTTTTGCTGATGTTCGGGATGATATGACGATCGCTAAAGAAGAAATTTTCGGTCCGGTCATTTCTGCTCTACCATACGATGATTTAGATGAGCTTATTAATCGTGCCAACAACAGTGAGTATGGTCTTGCAGCTGGTGTTTGGACTCGTGATATTGCTAATGCTCATTATATTGCTAGTAAACTTCGTGCGGGTACAGTATGGGTAAATTGCTATAATGCATTTGACGCTGCCTCCCCATTTGGCGGCTATAAAAGCTCTGGTATTGGCAGAGAGATGGGATCCTATGCCTTAAGTAACTATACAGAAGTTAAAAGCGTTTGGATTTCAATGAAATAATAAAAAAATAAATAAAAAAAATCTTTCCTATAGATAATTACAATTTTTAGGCGCTCCTTGTGGGCGCCTTTTTTGTTAATTTTGTTACATTTGTTCACACATTGTCCATAGGAATTTTATGAAAAATTCTTTATCTTTATATAGGGAGGGGAAATAATGAAAAAAATCTATATTATTAGTGCCATTATCGTAGCTCTAGGGATCGCAGCAGGAATATCTTTCTTTATTATCCGTGATATGACATCAAAAATTCCGAGTGATATCTCACTAGTTACGATGCATGATGAAGTATACGATTTCTCAAAATCAGAGAAAAAGCTTAAGCTTGTTGAATTTATTTATACGTTTTGTCCAGATATCTGTCCAGTTACAACCCAAAGAATGAATCTACTAAAAAATGACCTCGAAAAAGAAGGCGTTTACGGAAAAGACATCCAATTTTTAACGATTACCATTGATCCTTACAGAGACACTCCAGAAAAGCTTCGTCAATATATGGAGACCTTTGATATCGAAGATGATGGTAACTGGTTACTACTTACTGGTGATCAAAAAAATATAAAGGAAGATCAAGAGGAAATTCGCCGACTTGCAAAGACTTTTCAGTTTCAATATAGAGATCCAGGCGACGGATTCTTTGTACATAGTACTTTCGTATTTTTAGTCGATGAAAACAATACATTTATTAAAAAATTCCCTATGGGAGAAGATTTTAATAAAGATGAAGTATATAAAAAAATTATGTCTGAAATTAAATAAAAACAAAAACGTTGAACAGCTATATGTTCAACGTTTTTGTTCTTTTTGTTAGATTTAGCTTTTCTAATTTGTCGTAGAGGAAAGTTGCTTATTTTGCGGGAAGGCAATAAGCATTTTTGATCTTGGCTTCGTAAAGCTTACGTTAATGCCAGCTTTTTTTAAACGGTTTACTAAATCGACGATCTGTTTTTTGGCCACAATAAAAACTCCTTTATCCTGCCTTATATAGTTACATTGTACATGATAATTATGAAGAAACTATGAACAAGTGAAGATTTTTTTCGGTACTTCCCTTTTGTTCTATGTAGTTGCTCGTTAAACTATTATATTCTATTAATTCTGTAAATTTCCTGCGTATTATAAAAAAATTTCTTATTAACTTAATACGAATGAAATGTTCAATTTGATTCGCGATTTACCAATGAAAATGTTATAATTTTTAGGATTATGTTTTATGGAGGAATTAAAATACATGATAACTGTTAGTAATGTAAGTCTTCGTTACGGTGATCGTAAACTGTTTGAAGACGTGAATATTAAATTTGCACCTGGTAATTGCTATGGTTTAATTGGTGCGAATGGTGCTGGAAAATCAACGTTCTTAAAAATTTTATCCGGTGAAATTGAATCACAAAGTGGAAATGTAGCACTAGGACCTGGAGAACGCCTGGCTGTTCTAAAGCAAAACCACTTCGAATATGAAGAGGTTGAAGTGTTAAAGGTTGTTATTATGGGCCATGCTCGTTTGTTTGAAGTAATGCAGGAAAAAGATGCTATTTATATGAAAGCTGACTTTACTGATGAGGACGGAATGAAGGCTGCTGAGCTTGAAGGTGAATTTGCTGAGCTAAACGGATGGGAAGCTGAATCTGAAGCAGCAATTTTATTAAAAGGTCTTGGCATCAATGAGGATCTGCATTCGAAGAAAATGTCTGAGCTTTCTGGCTCTGAAAAAGTAAAAGTATTGCTAGCTCAGGCATTATTTGGTCAACCTGATGTCTTATTATTAGATGAGCCTACAAACCACTTAGACATTAAGGCAATTCAATGGCTAGAAGAGTTTCTTATCAACTTTGAAAACACTGTTATCGTTGTCTCCCATGACCGTCACTTCTTAAATAAAGTGTGTACTCATATTGCTGACCTTGACTTTGGAAAAATCCAAATCTATGTTGGTAACTATGATTTCTGGTATGAGTCAAGCCAGCTTGCTCTTAGATTGACTCAAGATGCTAATAAGAAGAAGGAAGAAAAAATTAAAGAGCTTCAAAGCTTTATTGCACGCTTTAGTGCTAATGCATCGAAATCAAAGCAAGCTACATCAAGGAAAAAGCTTCTTGACAAGATTTCCCTTGATGATATTAGACCATCTTCTAGACGCTATCCGTACGTTGGTTTTACGCCGGAACGTGAAATCGGAAACGACCTTCTTCGTGTAGAAGGAATTACGAAAACGATTGACGGAGTCAAAGTGCTTGATAATGTTAGTTTTATCATGAATAAAGATGATAAAATTGCGCTTGTTGGTACTAACGAAATTGCTAAAACAACTCTTTTCAAAATTTTAACAGGTGAAATGGAGCCTGACAGTGGAACATTTAAGTGGGGAATTACCACTTCTCAAGCTTATTTTCCAAAGGATAACTCTGAGTTCTTTGAAAATAGCGAAATCAATCTTGTTGACTGGCTACGTCAATTCTCACCAAATGATCAAAGTGAGAGTTTCTTACGTGGTTTCTTAGGAAGAATGCTATTCTCTGGAGAAGAAGTATTAAAGAAAGCTGATGTTCTTTCTGGGGGAGAAAAAGTTCGTTGTATGCTCTCAAAAATGATGCTTAGCGGTGCTAATGTTCTTTTGCTTGATGAACCAACA
>JAEWIG010000023.1 GCA_023387295.1 Bacillota bacterium
ATGTTTATTTTTATTGCTTTTTTATTTACAAACGACAATGGGAAGCAAACCATATATTCGTACATATGTTAACGTGGATGAAATCCTCGAAGCAGCTGATCAATATATGAAGGAGAGAGCCCCTGAAATCACAAGATTTGAAGCCTCATGTACGTCGGATATTGTTGGGATTGATCACTTAACCCATACACTAAAGCGTGCGATAGAGCATTTCGGTCAATCAGAACTAGGAAAGCTACGATTTGTAACGAAGTTTCATCATGTCGACCATCTACTTGATGCGAAACATAATGGAAAAACCCGCTTTCGCTTTAGTGTGAATGCAGATTATGTGATAAAAAACTTTGAACCTCGTACCTCACCACTTGCGAAAAGGATTGAAGCGGCAGGAAAAGTAGCGAGAGCAGGATATCCACTTGGTTTTATTGTCGCCCCCATCTATTTACATGAAGGCTGGGAGGAGGGCTATTTCCATATGTTTGAACGACTTGATGCTGAACTTCCATTAGAAGCTAAAAAAGATATTACATTTGAATTTATTCAACATCGCTTTACAAAACCAGCAAAAAAAGTGATTGAAAAAAATTATCCCATGACAAAACTAGAATTGGATGAGACGGCAAGAAGATATAAATGGGGAAAGTATGGAATAGGAAAGTATATTTATCAAAAAGAAGAAGAAGAAGAGATAAAAAATCATCTTTACACATATATGGAGAGATTTTTCCCAAATGCAAAGCTAGAATATTTTACATGAAAGTATTTGAATATTTAATGAATATGCAAAAAAACGCTTGAGAAATAATTATTTCAGGCGTTTTAGCTATTTTTACGTAAATTATCGATTATATTTTGGTTTTTTATAAAATTGCTCGACTTTTGTAATAGGTTGTACAATGCTAGTATTGGTTAAAATATTTTGGGGAGTTAATGAAAATGCATAATAAAAATGAAATTATCGCCTTCTTGTTCAATCAATTAAAAGTACATAATCATTTGATTGGAGTTGCTGCAGGTTCAGGAATGACAGGTAAATATGCTGAGCAAGGAGGAGCAGATTTTATTTTAGCATTAAGTGCAGGACGGTATCGACAAATGGGTGTTAGTTCATTGGCAGGGTTTCTCCCCTTTGGTAACAGTAATCAATTAGTGCTTGAGTTTGCGTCAAAAGAACTCGTGCCATCAATAAAAAAAATCCCTGTTTGCTTCGGAATATGTGCAACAGATCCAACTATTGATTTAAAGGAATTTATCAATCTGATAAAAGAGAAGGGCTTTACAGGAATTAATAATTTTCCGAGTGTTGGATTAATAGATGGTATGTTTCGCGAAGCATTAGAAGAACAAGGAATTACATATGATAAAGAGGTTGAAGCGATTCGAATTGCTAATGAAATTGGGTTATTTACAGTTGCATTCGTATTTAATGAGAGTCAGGCGTTAAAAATGGTAGAAGCAGGTGCTGATGTCATCTGCGTACATTTTGGATTGACTAAGGGTGGCAAATTAGGAGCGAAAAAAATCCAATCCTTGCAGTCGGCGAAAAAAATGGCAGTCAATATATTTAAACGTTGTAATCAAGTAAACCCAAACATTATTAAAATGATTTATGGCGGTCCAGTCAACAATCCGAAAGATGTTCAATTTATGTATGATGATACTGAAATAATGGGTTATATTGGCGGTTCCGCATTTGAAAGAATTCCATCTGAACAAACTATTTTAGAAGTCACAAAATCATTTAAACAGACGAATGATTTTCATTATAATGAATTAATTGAGAAAATTACCGATGGAATCGGCAGTCAAGCTGATTATGTTGAGTTCGTAAAAAAATACGTTTGGCTAAACTATATGAATGATATTTCCTTAAATGAAATTGCTGAAGTCCTTCGTCTTTCTCGGTCTTATTTAAGTACATTATTTAAAAAAGAAGTCGGTGTTTCATTTACAACTTATCTTATTGATTTTCGTCTTAATCGAGCGATTGAATTGTTAAAAAAAGAAAAATTGCCCTTTGCGATAATTGCAGAAATGGTGGGGTATCCGAATTATTCTCAGTTTAGTAAAATTTTTAAAAAGCATAAGGGACAGTCCCCTCTCAATTACATGAAAAATAACATAAACACAAATTTATAGAACATAAACACATTAACTTTCTATAAATAAAGCGATATCATTAGATTAATTAAAAGATGAAATCGCTTTCTTTTGGTTTTTTAAGTTCATTTTAAGAGGGGGAAATACGGTGAAAACAATTGCGTTAGCTGGTACTTTTGATACGAAAGGAAAAGAGTTTCTATTTGTTAAGGAGTTAATTGAATCTTTAGGTGTAAAGACGTTAACCATTCATACTGGAGTATTTGAACCAGTATTTGAACCTGATATTTCTAATGCTGAAATCTTTGCAGCTGTGGGAGCGAATTTACAAGAAATCGTCGAGAAAAGAGATCGTGCAACGGCAACGGATACTTTATCAAGAGGGATGGAAATTCTCTTGCCTAAATTGTTCGAGGAAGGAAAATTTGATGGAATCCTGTCATTTGGTGGTACTGGTGGCTCTTCGATTGTAACTGCAGGAATGAGAGCACTACCAATAGGTGTACCAAAAATTATGGTTTCCACTGTTGCTTCAGGAAACACAGAGCCTTACATTGGGACAAGCGATATTATCATGATGCCATCTGTTGTTGATGTTGCAGGATTAAATGTGATCTCAACGCAAATTTTTACCAATGCCGTATTTGCGATTGTCGGTATGGTTAAATTTGAACATAAGGAAGTTGTGGAGAAAAAGCCGTTAATTGCTGCAACGATGTTTGGTTTGACAACACCGTGCATCAATTTTGCTAAGGAATATTTAGAAGAAAAGGGATTTGAAGTTTTAATTTTCCATGCGACTGGTGTAGGTGGAAAAACGATGGAAAGTCTTATCTCAAATGGGTTTATCGATGGTGTACTTGATATTACAACAACTGAATGGGCAGATGAGCTTATGGGTGGAGTATTAAATGCTGGACCACAGCGATTAGAAGCTGCTGCAAAAAATAAAGTGCCGCAAGTTGTTTCGGTAGGTGCTTTAGATATGGTAAACTTCGGTCCATTTGATTCTGTTCCTAGAGAATATGAAGGACGTAATTTCTATAAGCATAATCCAACTGTTACTTTAATGCGAACAACGATTGATGAAAATAAACAACTAGGTGAAGTCATAGCAGAAAAACTAAATATGGCTGAAACGCACACAGCATTAATTTTACCTTTAAAAGGTTTATCAGGTATTGATCTAGAGGGACAACCGTTCTACGGTCCAGAAGAGGACAAAATGCTATTTGATACATTAAAGCAAAATGTCGATCAAACGAAGGTTGAGCTTATTGAAATGGAAACAGATATAAACGATAAGGCTTTTGCAGTAGCTGCTGCCGAAAAATTAGTTCAGCTAATCAATGAAAAGAAGGGAGAACTTTAAGATGCTTCATTTATCAAGACAAGAAATATTAAATCGTTTCAAAGAGGAAATTGCGAAAGGCAATATTTTATTAGGTGTTGGAGCTGGTACAGGTATTACAGCCAAAAGCAGTGAAGCTGGCGGAGCAGATATGCTAATTGTCTACAATTCAGGCCGTTATAGAATGGCTGGTCGTGGTTCATTAGCAGGCTTGCTATCATATGGAGATGCAAATGAAATTGTTGTAGAAATGGGAAGAGAAGTATTACCTGTTGTGAAAGATACTCCTGTTCTAGCTGGGGTTAATGGAACAGATCCTTTCAGAGTGATGGAAGTTTTCTTGAAGCAATTGAAGGATCAAGGCTTTAATGGGGTGCAAAATTTCCCGACTGTCGGTTTAATTGATGGTGTATTCCGTCAAAATCTCGAAGAAACAGGTATGGGCTATGATCTAGAAGTTGAAATGATTAGAAAAGCTCATGAATTAGATATGTTAACAACTCCATATGTTTTTGATGAAGAGCAAGCAAAGAAAATGGCTGAAGCTGGGGCCGATATTTTAGTAGCTCATATGGGATTAACAACGAAGGGCACCATTGGAGCGCATACTGCATTAACTCTAGATGATTGTGTTGAAAAAATTCAAGGGATTATTAATGCTGGTAAATCAGTTAATCCAGATATTATGGTCATTTGTCATGGAGGTCCAATTGCAGAACCAGAGGATGCTGCATATGTAATTGAAAAAGTAGATGGTATTGTTGGTTTCTTCGGTGCATCAAGTATTGAGCGGTTTGCTGCTGAAAAAGGCATTAGAGAGCAATCGGAAGCTTTCAAGAAAATTGGAAAATAATATTTATACTTAATTAGTTAAGGCGTCTTTTCATTCTTATTGGAATGAAGAGACGCCTTTTTTAAAATATGGTACCATAAAGGATATATTTGGGATTTAATCGGAGTTCTCCTATATAATAAAAAGGAATGGAGGGAATATTATATTGATAAAATACGTTGTTTTTGATTTTGACGGTACATTAGCGGATTCCAAGCATATTTTTGTATCTGCCTGGAATAGTCTAGCGGATAAATATAATTTTAAAAAGCTTAAACAAGAGGAACTAGACTTATTTCAAAAGATGACGATGAAAGAAAGAGGAAAAAAGTTAAACTTTCCAATGTATAAAGTACCAGTTATCATTCCTGAATTATATAAATCGTTTAGTGAATCGTTAATGGAGATTTCTCTATTTCCAGGAATAAAAGAAATGTTGAAGGAACTAGAGACGAACGGCTATCAAATTGCGATTATTTCGTCCAATTCAGAAGAGAATATTAAAGAGTTCTTGAAACAGAAAGAAATTGAAAATATCTCAGAAGTGCATTGTTCAAGTCGTATTTTTGGAAAGGATAAAATGATTAGCAAATTTCTTAAGTCAAACAACTTAGAACCTACAGAAGTGATCTATGTGGGTGATGAAGAACGAGATATTATTGCCTGTAAGAAAACGAACGTAAAGGTTATTTGGGTAAACTGGGGCTACGATGCTGAAGAAGTAGTTCAATCAGTAGAACCAGACTATATGGTTTCTTCACCCGAAAAAATTTTAGAAGTGGTAAGAGGGTAATCAAAAAGTTCTTGCTATATAAAGGCAGGAACTTTTTTTATTGAGCTACATGGACATTCTATATGAAATATTTATCAAAATGAAACATATAGTATATCAATTTAGTAAAATAATCGAAAACTAATTGAAACAATTGTAATAATTAGATACATTAATAGAGAGAGGTTTATGACGAAAAAATACTAGAATTGTAGAAAATAGTAAAAATATGACAACTTTTTCGCCTTTTTATTCGTCTTATAAACAAAGCAAGATATTTAATCAACAAGAATGACAATGGATGGTAAGGTGGAGCAAATGAGAAGAAAAAGATTGAAAAAAAAGGTGTTAAATCTGAACAACAAAGTAATCATCGCAATGATTCTCAGTATAATGATCCTATTTGTTAATTTTCAACCTGAGCACAAATTTGAAGCTTTAACGATATTTACCGAAAATCAGCCAATCCATATAATGTATTCATTAATGATGGTAAATCAAGATATACAAATAGATAGAAATAATAACCCAATAAATCCTTATTTTCATTCTATTTCAAATATCCCAGTGTACAATGTCCCCCAAAAATCGGAAGAAGTAAAACAAGATGAACCTTCAAAAGAACTAGATACAGAGTCTATTAAGGAAGAAAACAAACAAGAAGAACCTACCGCAGAGCTAGATAAAAAGACAATCTATTTAACATTTGACGACGGTCCCACACCATACACTTCAACCATAGTAGAACATTTAAACTCTTACAATATGAAGGCAACTTTTTTTATGCTTGAACCGAATATGCGAATGTATCCTGATAAGTTAATAGAAATTATTGATGATGGTCATGCACCGGCATTACATGGTGTTACCCATGATGTTTCAAAAATTTACCGCTCCGAACAAACAGTGGTGGATGAAATGAATACTGCAAAGCAAACATTAATCGAACTTACCGGCGCGGTTACACATCTCATCCGGACTCCATACGGATCAGCTCCATATATGAAACCTTCCTATAAAGATGCTGTCAAAAATTCTGGCTATCAGTTATGGGATTGGACTATTGATAGTGCAGATTGGAAGTATCAAAGCAATGAATATGTTTCAAGCGTTATTGCTCAGCTTGAAAATTATAAATATCCAGAAAGTCCAATTGTTATTTTGCTTCATGATCGGAAAACGACTGCAGAACATTTGCCAACTCTCTTGGAATATTTGAAAGCAAATGGCTATCATTCGGAAATTTTAACCGAAAAGCTCATTTCATATCATTTTTAAAATGAAATATTATATTAATTATTTCTAAGAATTATTACAGAATAATAAATGAAGCAGACCATTCTTACAGGTCTGCTTTTTACATTCTCATGTCACCTTCACATTATCAGGTTTTATTGCGATAAATGTTGCAATAATCGCAACAATGGTTACACCACTTAACACGTAGAATAAATAATTTTCTGCATACTTCATTAAGATTGCCATAATCGGAGGACCAGCAGCAACTCCAATAAACCTCATTGAACTATAAATGGATGTAATCGTTCCTCTTTCTTCTTTCTCAATCCCTGAAGTAATTAAAGCATCTAGGCATGGCAATGCTACTCCGATGCCAATTCCGCCAAAAATAAATAAGATGAGCATATACCAAATGCCGTCAGAAAAACTAAGAATAG
>JAEWIG010000032.1 GCA_023387295.1 Bacillota bacterium
GATCTAACCCAGCTTCTTTGCACCTTTGCCAAGAGTCTGCCACTTCTGGTTGTAAAAACTCCTTTAAGATCACCCCTTGACCCACAAACGCCTTCCATGCTGTTAAAACCTCGTCGGAATTATATTGCATTTAATTTCATCTCCTTTTATTTTGAAAAAGGGGGTTAGATAAATCTTCTTCTTTTATTCTGTCCATCAATCCCCATGCTAAGCCTATACTTCGCAACGGTTCTTCGAGAAATACAAATACCTTCAATTTTCAAATCCTTCGCAATTTGAATATCGCTTAACGGATTCAAACAATCTTCTTCTTTAATCATTTTTCTAATCTTTTCCTTAATTTTTGTTGAAGATACCTCTTCTTTTGCTTCAAAAATTACAGAAGAACAGAAGAAATGTTTAAGAGGAAATGTCCCCCACGGCGTCTCTATAAATTTACCTTGTACTGCTCTACTAATTGTTGATACATGAACACCTATAGTATCGGCAGCTTGCTGCATCATTAGTGGTTTAAGCTCTTGAGGACCATAATCAAAAAATGATTGTTGTGCATTGACGAGGAAAACTGCAAGACTTTTCAATGTCTCATTTCTCATTTCTAAATTTCTTAATAGCATTCGAGCCTCGTTACGCTTTCCGAGCAAATATTCCTTTTCACCATGGTTAATTGATTTATTGCGTATCAAATGTAAATAATCTTGATTAATATTTACTTTCTTTTGTATCTCGTTATTTACATATATAACATATTGATCATTTTCTTTTTTCACTACTACATCAGGAATAACATAGTTAATCGTTTGCGCCTGTTCAAATTCACACCCTGGCCGAGGATTTAAAGTACGAATATAGTCTAAAATTTGTTGAAGTTCTTCCCTTCTTAATTTGTATTTCCTGCTCAATTTTGTCATTTTTCTTTCTGCTAAATCTTCCAAATCATTCCGGATTAATTCAATCATCTTATCATAGTTTTGTATCCTATGGTCAACCTGTAAAATAAGACACTCTTCCACATTATTAGCTCCAACACCTAAAGGAGAAAACATTTGTATTTTATTGAGAATTCTTTGTGCAACCGTGACATCTTGCCCATATTGATAAGCAATTTCATACAGTTCTCCAACAAAGTATCCATTATCATTAATATTCCCAATTATTTCTTCACCAATTGAGAATTCAATTTGTTCTAACTCACATAATAAAAGCTGTAGTCGCAAAAACCCATGTAAAGTCTCGCTCTCTGGAATATTTCCACGAAATGCCTCTCCATTTGCAAGCGCATTCATTATATCATTTTTATTCCCTCTATTTCTAGAATATGAAAAGTCTAAATCCATCATACTTTCTCTCTTTTGATCTAGCCCTTCAGAATAATCATCTAATTCTATTAGTGGATTTTCTATTAGGAGTCCGTTTAAATACTCATCTAATGAAGTAACTGGGAGTGCTAATAGTTGTAAACCTTGAATTGCTTTTACGGATAATGTCTGTTGTTGTTTTGGTGTGAGTAATAATTGTTGTCCCATAGTACAAATCTCCTCAAAAAATTTTTAGGTGAATAATAGGTAAATATGTATAGTAAAAGTAAAGAATAATAAATAAATAGGAATCAATTTGTGAACCAATTCACAAATTGATTTAAAAAAAATGGATCTTCTTCCCTTTTTAGATTACGCTGAGCATCCATGCAATGTCAACGTGTCCTATCCTTTTATTCTCTCCTTTCACCAAATTGTAACACCTTCAGATGTAACATAATTCATTCTCTAAATAAACTATATTCAATGTTGAACATAGTGTTAAAAATAGGACATCTTGTTCAAAACAATTTGTTCAACAATTCACATAATACCAAATAAAGTATTTCTAATTTAATTTTTTATTTATTATTCCAATATTAAATACTTTCAATCCCTATTGGAATCTCTTTCTTTTCAAATAAACTTAGGACTCCTAGTACACGATAAATTAAAGGGTGGCACGAGATTTGCTTATTATTTAAGTGTAACAGGGTACCACAACAGTACAGCAGGTTATAAACACAACTTGTTACCTAGGAATATTTTCTAAGAAGGAGGAGTTATGATGAAAAGATCAGAAAGACCTGTATTTGGGAATCTACAAAACTTAAAGGTAATAAATGCAGCTTCAGTTATTGCTGGTCCATTTATCTGTGGTTTATTTGCTGAACAGGGTGCAGATGTTATCGAGCTAGAGAGTGTTCGTGCCGATGACATGTTCCGAAATTTTGGTGATGCTTGGTCAGTTGAACGTAGAAACCAACGAATGATTTCCCTGAACATTCCTACACCAGAAGGAAAAGAAGTTTTATTACGAATGGTGAAATGGGCAGATGTTCTAGTGGAGTCCTCAAAGGGAGGAACTTGGGAAAAATGGGGAATAACTGATGAATTACTATGGGAGGCTAACCCCGCATTAGTAATTGTCCATGTATCGGGTTTTGGTCAAACTGGAGATCCTAAATATATTTCTCGTGGATCTTTTGATAGTATTGGACAAGCATTTAGTGGTTTTATGAGTATAAACGGTATGCCTGACCCTCACCCACCTTATGTAACAAAACCATTTACTGGAGACTTTGTTACAGGTCTATTCGGTGCATGGGCTGCTTTAGCTGCGGTTATTCGTGCAAAAGAGACAGGAAAAGGTGAAAGTGTTGATGTTGCTCAATATGAGGCAATGGCTAGACTACAAGGAAACTACCTATCAGATGGAGTAAACAAAGGTATACAATATCCAAGAATGGGTAATCTTGACGTCATTGGTGCATGTAATGGTACTGAAAGATGTAAAGATGGTTGGGTCTTCATTGCAGTAGGAGGAGCTGGTCCAGTTCGTAACTTAATCAATCTACTTGGTTTCCAAGATGACCCTGATTTTCAAGGAACTATCCAAACAATTACTCGACAAGAGCCTGAACGAGCAGCGAAATTTGTTAAGGCATTAGAAGAGTTTTGTGCGGAACGTACTGTTGATGAAGTTGATAAAATTATGGGTGAATTGAAAGTACCATGTAGTAAAATCATGACCTATCAAATGATGCTTGATCACCCACACTATCAAGCCCGTGAAACAATTACAGAATGGCATGATGAAATCACAGTTCGAACGATTAAAGGCATTAACATGATTCCAAAATTCAAAAACAACCCTGGTCAAATATTCCGTGGTGGACCAAAATATGGTGCAGATAACGTTGATGTCATGCATGAATTTGGTTATTCAGATGAGGAAATCCAATCGTTTTATGAAAAAGGTATCATGAAAGAACCGAAATAATTTACCAAGACAATCTTTCACTGCTTTAAATATTTGATTCATTTCAAAACGAATATATCTTATAGTAATTTGTGAATTATTTCACTTACTGTTTACCTATTTTTTAGAAAATGAAACAGCGATTAATCTTTAGACATATTATCTAAATAATAAATCACAAAAAACATATAGATCTTTACTCAATAATGTTTATATCATTTTTTTGAGGAGTGTTTACTATGCATTATGGTTGGAAAATATTAATTGCATGTGTTGGTTTCTATGCAGTAACGACTGGGGTTTTAGCTAATACAGCGGGTATCTTCTTAACACCTGTTATGGACGAAATGGGCTGGTCAAGAACGGAAGCTTCAATGTATTTAACCATCTTCCCTTTAGTTGCCGCAGCATTGCAACCAATTGTTGGTAAGGTTTTACAAAAGTCGAACCCAAAAATAGTATTAACTCTTTCTGTACTTGTTTATGGATTGGCTTATATTGCTACTTCACAAGCACAAACAGTTTTAGCTTGGAACCTTTTTGGTGTTGTTTACGGAATAACTGCAGCTTTCTTTATGTACATTCCTGTTCCTTGGCTTATTAATAACTGGTTCTCAAAAAAGGCAGGTCTTTGTTTAGGGATAACTGGTGCTGCATTAAGCCTTTTTGCTGCATTAGCAAGTCCAATTGGAAATGCCCTTATTGCTGAATATGGATGGAGACCTACCCGAATAATTTTTGGTGCATTTGTTCTTATTGTTGCTATACCTTTAACGTTATTATTCGTGAAAAAATCACCTGCTGAAATCGGATTAAAGCCATATGGCTATGAAGAAAATAAAGGTATTAAAGGAGCTATCGCACCTGAAAATGTTGGTGTTAGCATTGGTAAAGCATTAAAAACACCTGCATTCTATTTAATCATACTTCTATCTGGTATTTTCTGTCTAAACGCTTCCTTCTTCCAACAGATTCCTAGTTTTGCCGCAACTGGTGATTTAGGAGCAGCTGCTGGTGCAATGGCTGTTTCAATCATCATGGTTGGTGGTATTGTTGGTAAATTCATATTAGGATGGTTAAATGACGCTCTTGGTACAAAAATCATGGGTATTATTAGTGCTCTATGTGGTGCAGTTGGTATAAGCTTAGCATTTTTTGCAGGAAGCAATGTCATTATGTTCTACATTGGTATGGCTATCTTTGGTGGAGGTTATTCTGGTTTAACAATTGTTTGTCCAATGGTTACAAAAGGAACATTTGGTCCGAAAGACTACAGCCAAATTTATTCATACGTAACAACTGGTATCTTCCTATTCAGTGCAGGAGCACCTTTATTATATGCACGAATCTATGACTCAACTCAATCATTTGATATTAGCTTTATGATTGTAATCTCTGCATATATACTTGCTGCAATCCTCATCCCTGTAATTTTAGGAATGGGCAAAAGACTCAATGGTCAGAAAGCTTAAATAAAGTGTTATATATTAATAATTATTAAATTGAAAACACCTATTATAATTTGAAAGTTTCATACATTTCTTCCTATAATAGGTGTTTTTTTACCTATGTACGGTAGCTACACGGTTACTTACCTTTTTCTTTAAGGAGATTTGTTACAGATGCTAGCATTTAAGCCTGTTACAATTCAGGACAAATCAAGGTTGGAAGTTTATTTAAGAAGAACAGATTCATTTTTCTGCGACCTTTGTTTTACCGATATTTTTCTGTGGAAGGACTTTTATGAAACAGACTACTGTATTAAGGATGACACTTTATTTCTTTTCTATAAATCTTCTCAAGATAAGAAGCCATGTTACGTTATGCCAATAGGCTCCAATAAACTAGAAAAGGCTATTTCAATGATTAAAGAAGACGCTAAAGAAAGACAGATTCAGCCTATTATTACCTGTTTAACTTCAGAGCAAGCAAAGGAAATAGAAAAAGCCTATCCTAATGATTTTATCTTTGAAGAATTAAGAAATTCAGCAGATTACTTATACAGTAGTACAGACTTAATCAATCTTAAAGGAAACAAGTACCACAAGAAAAAGAATCTTATCAATCGCTTTAAAAAAACTTTTGACAACAAATGGAGATATGAGAATATCACCAGTGAACACATTGATGAAATTTGGTCATTTTACGAAATGTGGTTTCAAAAAAATCATGGAGTTGGAGAGAACTTTTTCTTAAATGGGGAAAAACAAGCTATTCGACTTGCTTTAAATAATTTCAACAAGCTAAATCTTCAAGGTGGATTACTTAGATTAGAAGGGCAAATAATTGCCTTTTCCATTGGCTCTCAAAGTACGGAGGATATGTTTATCATTCTGATAGAAAAAGCCGATTCTAACATAATAGGTGCTTATCAAATGATTAATCAGCAATTTGCTCGAGCGAAATGTCAAAATATAAAGTGGATTAATCGTGAAGAGGACCTAGGAATCACAGGACTTAGAAAGGCAAAACTTTCATACCACCCTTCCTTCATTGCCATGAAGTATAAGGCTAAGTTAAAGGATGATGGAGTTGTTTAAGAATGTCCATTCGATACGCAAGAATGGAAGATTTATCGCAAATTAAAGCATTATGGGATTTGAGTTTTCCAGAAGAACCTGTATTTAAACAATGGTTTTTTAAAGAGTACTTTAAATTAGAAAACACCCTAATTTATCATTTAAATCAAAAAGTATATTCAATGCTTCAAATATTTCCCTATCATTTAAAAATTGATTCCATCAGCTACCCTGTCCATTATATTTTTGGAGTTTGTACACATCCTCAATATCGAAATCTAGGTTTCATGGGACAGTTATTAAACTACGCCTGTCATGAAGGGGAAAATAGAGGTGATTTTGCATCTATTTTAATCCCACAAAACCATGAGCTTTTCATGCTTTATGAGAAACACGGATACGTGCCAGCATTCTATATTAATCAATTCGAGCTAACTTGTAAGGAGTCAACTTCTCAGACTACCATCAAAGTAGCCAGTGAAAAGGATATAAATCAAATATCCTCCTTATATGAACATGGAACAAGACTTTTTAAGGGATTTATCGTTCGAGACAATTCTTATTGGTTACAGCAAATGAATATGTTCAATGCGTTAGGCGATAAGACCTATCTCTTACAGTCCGATGAAAAATATCTTGCCTATGGTTTTGCTACCGTCGTGGATGGAAAGTTGGTATTCCAAGAAGCCATTGGTCAAGATGAAGAATCATTGTTCACCTTAGTTGAACATGTTGCTCAAATTGAGAAATACAATAAAGTTACGGTCTTTACACCTAATAATGTTAATGGGACAACGAAGCAACTTGGTTGTATTAAAGTCTTGCAGGCCAGTATCCCTAAAGAATTTTATGGTTATATGAATTTGATGTTTAATTAAAAATTAATGTTCATTCATGGAGGTCTATAAGATGAAAGATATTATTAACGACTTAATAGCCGAACAAGTAACTGTAGATGAACTAGTGAATAAATTAACAGAGGAACAATGGCATATGGACATCCCTGTTGAAATGTGGAATATAAAAGATGCCATCCTTCATATTGCTTTTTTTGATTATGCTGCCAATAAACTTATGACTGGTGGGGCCGATGAATTATTAGCTATTTCACCTGAATCTGGAGAAGATAAATATGTCCGTGCAACCGCTTTTCACCATTTAACAGGAGCAGAAGCCTTAAGCTGGTGGAGAGAAGAACGAACACGCATGACAAGCACATTTTATAGTAAAAACCCGAAAGATAGAATTCCTTGGGCTCCAGGGCTACCGATGTCAGCCAAATCACTCGTTTCTGCCCGTCTAATGGAATTATGGGCTCACTCAGTAGATATCTATGATGCATTAGGCATAGAACCTGTTGTTGAGGATCGAATTGCGAGCACACTCTTCTTGTCTTGGCAAGCTCGTCCGAATGCCTATCGTATAAATAACTTTGAAATGCCTGAAACACCAATGTATCTTGAACTCACATTGCCTTCAGGAAAGATTTGGACAAAAGGAGATCCTACAGCAGACAACTATATTAAAGGAACTGCGAAAGAGTGGGCACTAGTATCTATTCGTCGTCGAAATTGGATGGATACAGACTTAGAAGTTATTGGAGAAGAAGCACGTCGTTATGCTTCAATCGTACAAACCTATGCAGGATGGGCAGATGAAGCTCCAGAAGCAAAAAGACAAAGATAATAAATAATATAAATTGCAACTTATTAAATTAGCCTTAGAGAATTTTCGCCTAGAAAATCTATAATATATATATTTAAAATGGTAAGCCCCAATCTAACAACTCATTTAAACATACAGCGCCTCCTGTTAAGATGAACGTATTAAATTTAGGAGGTGCTTTTTCATATGTCACAGCAAAAATTTACAATTGTCCCCGTTACATTACATTCCTAAAATAATGGTTCATTTAAAGCCACATCCTCAACAACTCCTTCTAATAGTACTTGCACGTTCAAAACGGCAAGCGTGAACATCTCCTTCTTTAACTGCGTAGATGAGTACTATGAATACACAAAGAAGCTTTTGACCTATCTACCGAATCTCAGCTTTCATCAAATCCCTGGAATTTTAGTTCAATACACTCCATGGTCAAAAATGATTCAGGCAGAATGCAGCAAATAAATGAAAATAAGCCGTATATTCGATAAGAATATCAAAATATACGGCTATCTGTTATGCATACCAGAAGGTGCACTTATTTTTTTATAATTTGGGCTTTCGTTGGTATCTCTAACCAGTTTCCTACCATGCCTGATTGTTTTGTAAACGGGTGATTAATATGAAACTATTAAATAATACTAGAAAACTGTTTGGATTTACTGTCTAATTCTTTTGCTGAAACTGAAATGGCTTCAAAATCATTAACCGCATTTTGTATTTGATTCTGACTATGAGCCACACTGTTTTTTACTTGATTTGTTCCTACCGTAATATTTTGAATCTCTTTCACAATCGCATCAACACTTTGCCTTACTTCTTCAATTGATTTTTCCACATTTGAAGACAGCTTTCTAACTTCTTTAGCAACAACATCAAACCCTCTTCCATGCTCCCCCGCTCTTGCAGCCTCAATGGCAGCATTGAGAGCTAAAAGGTTTGTCTGTGCTGCTATATCACGAATCGTTTTAACAATGCCGCTAATAGCTTCCGTTTTTTTATGTAGTTCTGTCAAAGTATCAGTATTGGTCGCAGAAACAGTAGCAATTTCTTCAATACTTTCTAACAGTTCTCGACTCCGTTCAATTCCCTCAGCAGAACGACTATATAGCCCTTCAGACATATTTAGGAGCTCATTTGCTACGTTTGTTATGACATTTTGGCGTTCTGTAATATTCGTAGCAATTTTCGAAACACCAATCACTTTTCGTCTATTTTCATCGAAGACAGGCATATAAGTTGCTTCTAACCAGATATGTTCTCCAGAAGCACTTTTTCGCTCAATTTTATCTTGATAACTTTTTCCAGCGAATAAATTCCTCCAAAAAGATTCGTAATCTCTACTGTTGGCAAATTCAGGGAAACAAAGCTCCCGATGATTCATCCCATACATCTCATCTTTTTTATAACCCACTGTTCGCGCAAAATTATCATTTACATAAGCTATATTTCTATTAAGATCAAAGCGAATGATCGCTAAATTATCTTCAATTGCTCTTACCACTAAATCATCTGTGACTTTTTCACTTTCTTTAATCATGATTGTCATCTCTTTCTTTCATTGAGCATTTTTTTATTTCTAAGCAGTGGTCTTTTATTAAAAATAATTACCTTTGAATCAATTTTAGGAGTATTATAGCACCAATCAAGCCCTAAAGCTAACTTAAGTAGGTGGTATTATCCCAGAAAGTAGCAGAATAAAGAGTACTAATCCAATCAAGAAAAAAATCATCGATGAGGTAAATATAGGGCCTCTTCTAAAAACATAAGTCTCCCTTTTTTGGATAATACCAGTTTTCGCATTTAATCTATTCATCTAAATATTCTTACTATCATTATAACATATTATCGTTCTAGACAATTCTTATTGGTTACAGCAAATAAATATGTTCAATGGGTCACGTGATAAATAAACAAGCTGAGACCAGGATTTATCTTGGTCTCAGCTTGTTTATTTACAACTACTATCATTTCAAGCTCACTGACAGGAAACTCCACAATTTTTTTTGACCAATTTTATTGAGTAAACTATTATTGCATCAACGAACCCATTTCATGCTTTTGCAACACTTTCTTGTAATCTTTCGGAATAACTTTCACCCATTTTTTGATATTTTCATTCCAATTATGAAGAAGGTAAGAGGCATTCGTACTGCCTGTATAGTTCGAATGATTCTCCAAAAGACGTTGAAGCTGAAGCTGGTCTTCTTCTTCTAGTGGGTCAAGATCAACTGACGTATGATTACAAAGTTTATGGAATTTATCAACGTCCTTTACAAAAACATAGGCAATTCCTCCGGACATTCCTGCTGCAAAGTTTTTCCCAACAGAGCCTAGAATCGCTACAATTCCTCCCGTCATATACTCTAGCCCATGATCACCTATACCTTCTACGACAGCTTTCACTCCACTGTTTCTTACAGCAAACCGTTCACCAGCCAATCCGCGAATATAGGCTTCACCTGAAGTTGCTCCATAAAAGGCTGTATTCCCAATAATCGTATTTTCCTCTGGAATAAAAATAGAGTTATTGTATGGAGAAACTATGATTTTCCCGCCAGACAATCCTTTTCCAACATGGTCATTTGCTTCCCCTTCAAGAGTTAGTGTTATACCCTTAGGAATGAATGCACCGAAGCTTTGACCTGCTGAACCTTTAAATAATAGTGAAATGGTATCATCGGGCAAACCTTCTTTACCATATTGTTTTGAAAGCTCACTACCAAGTAATGTCCCAACTGTTCTATTCGTATTTCGGATGACAAAACTTGCTTGAACATTCTGTCTCTTCTCAAGTTCGGGTTTGCATATTTGCAATAGTTTCTTATAATCTAGAGAATCTTCAATTCCATGGTCTTGCTGCCTTTGATTATTAAAAGGAGTATTCATCGCGTTAGGTCGATAAAGTATTTTGGACAAATCTAAGTGTTTTGCTTTCCAATGGATAACTGAACGTTCACTTCGAATCAGTAAATCAGAGCGACCAACCATTTCATCAATCGTCTTAAAACCAAGATTCGCCATAATTTCACGAACATCCTGTGCAATAAATCTCATGAATGCTTCAACATATTCTGGTTTTCCGAGGAATTTCTTCCGCAACTTCGGATCTTGAGTTGCAATTCCTACTGGGCATGTATCTAGGTGACACTGACGAACAAGCACACATCCTAATAC
>JAEWIG010000050.1 GCA_023387295.1 Bacillota bacterium
GTACTACAATAAACGATTTAGATGTTTCAACAAATATATTTGATGAGAAAAACGAATCCGATCTAAACAATCAAATAGCTTTAGATTTAGGTATTGCTGCAAGTTTATTAAATGGTGCTAGTAGTGGGAATTACTCATCTCAACAGAACAATTTAGAATTAATTAATGCACAAATTTATACTTGGGTTCAAGAAATTCAAAATGAGTTAAATTTTGTTATTAATGAAAACATAATAAAAGATAGTAAAAATAAAGTTGAAGTTTATTACTTGCCTACTTCATTGGTAAATAGAAAAAGTTTTTTTGAGATGATGAAATCATTATATACAGAAGCTGGTGGTTCATTAAGCTTTTTAATAGCGAGTGCTGGTATAACTCCAGAAGTTTATATGTCTGTTTTAGATGAAGAAATTGAAAGTGGAATATTTGAAAAATATCAACCACATATGACAAGTTGGACTATTTCTGATAACGCCGACAAATCTAATCCTGATGATAATGTTGGTAGACCTCAAAAAGACTCTCAAAATAAAAATACAATTCAGGCAAAATCTAACAATTCCAACAATCAACCAAAACCATCAAAGAAATAATTAAAAACAATAATCTAAGAACTGCTTTATAAGTAGTTTTTTTTATTATAAAAGTTTAAAAGAAAGGCGGTGAATGATGGCGAAAATATTTGAAATATCTAGTAAACAATCTAAAAATGGCAGAAGAAAATTTAAAGTAATTTTACATAAAATTTTCCCAGATGATTGTGTTGTAGACGGTATAGGTACTGAATTTAATGATAATGGCATTACATGGTTAGAAAAACATGCCAGAAATAATTTAGATTCTATTAAAGGAATGAGTATTCGTTGTCAATTTATAGATGAAGAACGCACTGAATTATACGGTCATGGAGAAACAGATGTTAAAGATGGTTTGGCAATCTTTGAGAATGCTGTAGTGGTAGGTACTTGTACTGAGGGAATTATCGAAGAAACCATAGAAAACAATGAAATTATTAAAGTCTGTTCTGCAATTGGTGAATTCGATGAAATGTGTTATAAAAATTTTATTGACAAACTCGAAAAGGATATGAGTGAAGGTAGCGCACCTTTTGGAAGCGTTGAAATATTTAAAACCGAAGAAAACAGTTCAATTATTTATGAGAATGGATATCATGAAAAAGGTCGTATACCTAAAGATTACATATATTCTGGTTATGCATTATTAGGTGTTAGACCTGCTGATAATACCGCCAAATTAGTAGAACTGAATAATCAATACAAGGAGGAAATAACAGTGGATGAAAAAGATTTAAAAGACTTAATCCAAAAAACTATTTCAGAGACAAATAATAAAACTGAAGAGTTGACAAAAACAATAGCTGAACTTAATTCTACAATAGCTGAAAAGGATAATACTATTTCAGAATTAAATGCAAGTGTAGCAAGTATACAAGCTGCTCTTGACCAGTTAAAAAAAGATCATGAAACTTATTGGGAAGAAAGAAACTTATTAGAACAAGAATTAGCAAAAGTAAAAGTAGCTCAAAGATTAGGTGAATTAAATGAAGCAATTTCTAAATTTAGTTCAGATGAACAAAAATATGCGGAAGTTGAAATTAATTCTTTCAAAGAAGATGCACTTAAAGGTGACATTGAATCAATAGTTTCTAAAATTTGTACAGGCATAGTTTTAAAACAAAAAGAAGATATAAAAATAGCTGAACAAAATTCAGCTAAAAATTCAGTCGAAGTAGAAGATATCTTTTCTGAAATAAACAACCTTGATGGTGAAAAAGAAGAAGATATCAATATATTTTAATAAGGAGGAAATATAGAATGATAAAAGCTTATACAATAGGCATGATTGAAAAATATGATGCATTTAGAAAAGCAAAGGCAGCAGCTAAATATGTAAACGGTACTTTTGGAGAAATATCAAATGGGGTTTTCACTGCTGGAGCAACAAAATTTCAAGTATTAATGCAAGTAGGTAAAGGTGACACTTTGTATACTGATTTTGACGTGGTTGCTAATGAAGATATTAGAGTTGCGGACTTATCAAAATGGGCTGGGAAACAATTACAAATCTCCCCTCTTCATTTACCTGCTACTTTTGCAGTAGGAAATAAATTAGTTTCAGATGCTAATGGAAAATTAATAGTTAGTGCAAGTCCAACTACTCCATTCTTATTAGTGGACAAAGTTATTGATTTTGATGGTGTTGGTGCATTAGTCACTATAATGTTAGCTTAATACATTTATATAAGGAGGATTTAAATAATGAAATATACTTTTGAATTAAACAACGCAAGACCTGATAGTGTAAATTTTTCAAATAAATTTACTCAAAAATCTCCAGTTGTAGAAATATTTTCAGCGATGATAGAAGGAAAAGATTTGTCATCTTTTGGCAAAAAAGCTGATGAAGCAGCAAAATATATAATGGGATTAGCAAGCAAAGCCGAAATGGGCGACACTACTGCTGCTTGTGAATTAAATACTTTAAGAAAGTTCGCTATTGAACCTAAGTTAATGCAAGAAATAAAATTATTAGGAATTTTCGGCAATTATACACCACTTGCTTTTGGTGAAACTGTTGAAGTTGAAACTTATAAACATATAGGCGTAGAATCAAATAGACAAGCAGAAGGTACAGATGTTTCTTTCCCTACAATTAAGAAAGAAAAATATCAAGTACCTACTCAAATTGTTTCTGGTGGTTATGCTGTAAACTATAGACAAGTTGCTATGGGTGATATGGCTAAAGAAAATGAAGGAATGGAGCAAGTTAAAGTATCAATAAGAAACAATGCAACTAAATATGTTATAGAAACTGTATTTAAAGCAATTGAAACTGCGACAGGAGTTAAATATTTCTTTGAAGCTGCTGGATTAACTAAGACTGGTATAGATGGAATTTTAACTAAAGTTAGAAGATTTGGAAAACCAGTTTTAACTGGAGACTATGCAGTTCTTTCTCAATTAAATGCTTTTGCTGGTTATATTTCTTCTTTAAATGCTAAAGATGTTATAGGAATATCTCAAAAAGTTTTAGATGAAATAAATCAAACAGGTTTATTAGGTTCTTATAATGGTAGTTTACTGCAAGAAATTAATAACGCTTATGATTTAACTTCATTAACTGCTGATAAAGCAAACTTTAATACTTTATTACCACAAGGATTGGCTTTTGTTATTCCTACAGGTGGAAGTTCACCAATTAAGACATTTACAAGAGGTGGATTAACATCATTTACTGGTAATGATGTAACTACTGGAACAATAATGACTAGATTTGACCTAGAAGTAGCTGCTGATGTTGCTAAGAATCGTGAGTTTGAAATTGGTGTAATACATGACACTAATTTAGATACATTGTAATAACAAAAACTAACAAAAGACCTCATGGTCTTTTTTATTGTTTTCAAATGGGTGGCACACGTCGTGAGACAGCAATAAGTCCACCCTCTTTTATATTTTAAAGGAGGGTGTGAAAATGAGTAAGGCAATGACACATGAAGAATTTATTCAACAATTAGAAAAAATTAAAAATACCAAAATAATAATTTTAGACCAATACAAAAATTCTTTAACAAAAATTAAAGTTCAATGTTCTAATAAAAATTGTAATAATGTGTGGTTGGCTAACCCTAGAGTTTTGTTAAGAG
>JAEWIG010000308.1 GCA_023387295.1 Bacillota bacterium
GGTCGACTCATTAGCATCGGATGATTTGCATCCTTACTTCCAAGCGCGATCGAAGCCGTCACCTCTTGAATTTTTTCCATATAAGGAACGAATGATTTCGCATTCAGTTCCGCACGAGTCATTTTTGCTGCCGATACCATTTGCATGGCTTTTGTAATATGACTCGTTTTCTCGGTGGATACAATCCGAGACTTAATATCGCGTAATGATGCCACAGGTTCTCACCACCCTTTTTCAAAGAATGTCCAGCGGGTAACTTTCTCTCTTAAAGGAGTATTACCCGCCTTCCTATTGTCAGATCCTTAATAAGAAACTATTGAATCCTTGCTTTTTCTTATTATTCGCTTACTGCGAAAGTCTTCTTAAAGTCATTGATCGCAGCAGCCATATCATCATCAGCAGGCAGCTCTTTTGTAGTAGCGATATGGTCTAACAAATCTTTGCGGTTATGGTCTAACCAAGTATGGAATTCAGATTCGAAACGACGAATATCTTGAACAGGGATATCATCTAAGAAACCGCGAGTAAGTGCGTAAAGAATCGCAACTTGCTTTTCAACTTTTAACGGCTTATTTAGATCCTGCTTTAGAACCTCTACTGTACGGGCACCACGGTTTAACTTATCTTGTGTTGCTTTATCAAGGTCAGATCCGAATTGAGCAAATGATTCAAGCTCACGGTATGAAGCAAGGTCAAGACGTAATGTACCTGCAACCTTTTTCATTGCCTTAATTTGTGCGGATCCACCAACACGTGATACAGAAAGACCTGCGTTAATCGCTGGACGAACACCAGAGAAGAATAGGTCAGACTGTAGGAAGATTTGTCCATCAGTGATAGAAATAACGTTTGTTGGGATATAAGCAGAAACGTCACCTGCTTGAGTTTCAATGAATGGTAATGCAGTGATAGATCCTGCACCTTTAGCGTCACTTAGCTTAGCAGCACGCTCTAAAAGACGGCTGTGTAAGTAGAATACATCCCCTGGATATGCTTCACGACCTGGAGGACGGCGTAATAGTAGTGATAATTCACGGTATGCTGCAGCTTGCTTTGTTAAGTCATCATATACAACAAGAACGTGCTTGCCGTTGTACATGAATTCTTCTGCCATTGTTACCCCTGCATATGGTGCAAGGAATAATAGTGGAGCAGGCTGTGATGCAGAAGCTGTTACAACGATTGTGTAATCTAATGCACCATTTTTACGAAGCATTTCAACTGCGTTACGAACAGTTGATTCCTTCTGTCCAATTGCAACATAGATACAAACCATATCTTGATCTTTTTGGTTCAAGATTGTATCGATTGCAACAGAAGTTTTACCAGTTTGACGGTCACCGATAATTAACTCACGTTGTCCACGTCCGATTGGAACTAATGCGTCAATCGCTTTAATTCCTGTTTGCAGTGGCTCATGAACAGATTTACGATCCATTACACCAGGTGCTACTGCTTCGATTGGACGAGTTTTTGTTGTGTTAATTGGACCCATGCCATCTACTGGTTGTCCTAGAGAGTTCACCACGCGTCCGATTAGTTCTTCCCCAACCGGAACCTCCATGATGCGTCCAGTACGACGAACTTCGTCGCCTTCACGAATTTCAGTATATGGTCCTAAAATAATAATACCGACGTTATTTTCTTCAAGGTTTTGTGCCATACCCATAACGCCGTTTGAAAATTCAACAAGTTCTCCAGCCATGACATTGTCGAGGCCATGAGCACGCGCGATACCGTCACCGATTTGGATAACCGTACCTACATCACTCACTTGAATTTCCGACTGATAGTTTTCAATTTGCTTTTTTATCAGCGCACTAATTTCTTCAGCTTTGATGCTCATGAGTTTCACCCCTATCTACGAAATCTTATCCTAATAATTGGCGTTCAAGACGATCTAGCTTACCTCGTAGGCTGCCATCGAATATCCGATTTCCGATTCGAAGCTTTATGCCACCGAGCAAATTAGAATCAACTATGTTCTCAATACGAAGTGATCTTTTTCCAACCTTAGCTGCAAATGTTGCAGATAAAGCTTCACGCTCCACCTCAGTTAGTGGGCGAATGGAATATACCTTTGCCTCAGCAATGCCTCTTTCGTCATTTGCCAAGTTGATAAATTGATCAGCCACATCAGAGATTTCATTCTCGCGATGGCGTTCAATTAAGATCATTAATGTATTTATTACAAACGTATTTACTGTTTTAAATGCATCCTTCAAAATCTCTTTTTTCTTCTCGATTGAAAGCTTAGGAGATTTCAGCACTGCGTTTAAATCGCTATTCTCATTTACTACTTCTTTCACTACACGAAGTTCTTCTTCCATTTGGTCAAGAAGGTTTTGTTCATTTGCGAGCTGGAAAAGAGCCAACGCATAGCGCTTTGCAACTGTAGAGCCTGTCATCGGCCTTCTCCTACCTCTTGAATATATTCGTTAATTAGCTTTTCTTGATCTTCCGCGCTTAATTCCTTCTCAATAACTTTCGATGCAATTAAGACGGATAGAGAAGCAACCTGTTCGCGAATAGTTGCAACAGCTTTTTCTTTTTGCTGCTCAATTTCAACCTTAGCAGAATCTTTCAAGCGTTCTGACTCGGCACGTGCTGCAACAATGATTTCTTCACGTTGCACATCGCCTTGCTTTTTAGCGCTTTCAATCAAAGCTTGTGCTTCGTTACGAGCTTCTTTTAGAAGATTTCTTTGTTCTTCTAAAAGTTTCTTCGCTTCTGTACGGCTTTGTTCTGCCGCATCGATTTCATTTGCAATATGTTCTTCACGTTGCTTCATGATGCCCATTAATGGACCCCAGGCAAACTTCGCTAGCAACGATAATAATACGATAAACATAACGAGTTGGAATAAAATATCCCCACCGTTAAAACTAGCACCTAAAACTAGACTGTTCGATAACACCATCGATTCACTCCCTTCAAGAGTCTAAAAGTGAAAGCTGTAAGTATATCTATGAAAATAGATACCATTTAAGCTTCAGTGCCATACAAGGCACTTCCACATTTTTCATTACTTTGTCTAGCTTCAGTGCCTAGGGGCTCGAGGTCATAAGCCAATCTGTCAAGTAGGTTAAAGAACAACCTACTCGTCAGCTCGTCTTATGCTTGTCGCCCCTGTGCAAGGCACTTCCGCATTTCATTATGGACATAAAGGAATGGCGAAGGTTCTCATCGAATGATCTTCGCCATTTTGGAACGTGTAACTTTCTCGTATTAGCCACCAATAACCATGAACGCGATAACTACGCCAATGATAGGAACTGCCTCTACTAACGCAACCCCGATGAACATTGTAGTTTGAAGCATACCGCGAGCTTCTGGTTGACGAGCGATACCTTCTACTGTTTTTGAAACGATAAGACCGTTACCGATACCAGCACCTAGTGCTGCTAAACCTACTGCAATTGCTGCTGCTAAAAGACCCATTATTAAGTTCCTCCTTAAAATTGTATAAAAATATATTGTTTACATCATTTTGTTCATATGTATGAACAGGTATATATTAATGGTCTTGACTCACTTTGTGCGCCAAGTAAACCATTGTTAACATTGTGAAAATAAATGCCTGGATACCACCGACAAAGATTGAGAATCCTTGCCATGCAAGTGTTGGAATAATGGCAGCGACGTGGCCCCAGAATCCTGTTGCTAAGCTTCCAGCTAGAAGACCGAGCAAGATTTCACCTGCAAAGATGTTACCATAAAGACGCAGACCAAGCGTCAATGTATTCGCAAATTCTTCAATTAACTTCAGTGGGAGTAAGAACGGCATCGGTTTAATAAATCCGCGCATGTATTCCCCAAATCCCAGCATCTTGACTCCATAATAATGCGAAAGTCCAACTACCATTGTTGCTAACGTTAACGTAACAGCTGGATCAGCCGTCGGTGACTTCCACCATAGTTTGTCATCGATAACAACGGAAAAAGGAAGTCCTAAAAAGTTTGAGATGGCAATGTACATGAGTAATGTAATCCCCAAAACGTGGAATCTTCCACCAGTTTTCCAATCCATCGTACTATTAATAATGTTTTTCACAAAGTCCATAATCCATTCGAAAAAGTTTTGCATTCCCGTTGGTTTCATGGCTAGACGACGAGTGGAAATTAAAGCAATAATGAAAACGAGAGCGCTTGCAATTGTGATCATCATTACGTTTGCTAAATTGAATGTTAAGCCCCAAAGGACAACTTCCGGATTTTCATGATGCATATGTATTTCACCTCTCTTCCCCGCTATTTACGTAAAGCTTGAAGAAAATAATCTATCATAATGACAATATAAGCTGTCATTAATCCAAAAACAACACTGATTAAGTGAAACTTCTCTGGGAACTTTAAGGCGATCATAACAGCAAGAACTGCTGATGCCATCCTAGATACTGTTCCAAGGGAGTTCACTTTTCGTCCTGAAGTAACCGCTTCCCCAAATCGCTCTATTCTTCTCATAATTAGCCACAAATTAAATAGACTCAGACTCGTACCTAATATCAAGCCTAAAAAAACGGTTTGATAAGAAGTAAAGCCCCAGCCAAGAACGTAGAGAGACAACAGATAAAACATATATGTACGTTGTCGTTTATACATCATTTTAAATTCTGGCATTTGGTTTATTCTCCTGTAAAGAATTGCTGGACTAAGCTCATCATCGCGTAGATGCCAACTGACAGTCCTATTAATAATCCAATGATTAAGAATAGTGGTTCGGTTTCTACTGTCCGATCAAGCCATCTTCCTACGAAAATGCCAATTAGGACTGAGCCAACTAGTTGAGAAAGAATTGCGGACATTAAGGCCATTGCCTTAAATGGATTGCGGTCTTTTTGACGCATAAAGATTCATCCTCTCTATTGAAAAAGAGAATGGTAGCGGGTTTTGAGGAGTTACTAAACAACATTAGCAACATGCAGACGTGGCAATAAAGACTGCATAAATTCTTGAAAACCCTATCAATTTATATCCTTTGTAAGCATACAATAGGCACTTGTCAATGTCAATGTGTTTATAGTGAAAATGTTCACGATCAAAATGGTCAGTTTGTCATATTCACAATTTAGTCACATTTTAGCTATATTGAATAATTAATTAGTATTAATTTAATGCATGTTGCACAAAGCTGGTATTCACATCAATTTTACCATCTGGAAAAACATATAAATAAGATTCGAACGAATCTTCCTTCCCCGCTTTTCTAGCGAAAACTTTAACTTTATATAAACCAGACTGAGGTAGCTGTTCACTGGTGATCTCCTCTATAACTTGTCCCTTACCAATATTTCTTTTCCAATCTAAAAACTTAATGAATCGCAGGCTATCCGCATCGAAAAGAACAATCCCAAACTCATCGGCTCCTCCTGGAAGATAAACCTCGTAGCGATATTTATCTTGCCCGTCCCCCTTCCCAAAGCTAAAGCCCATCACTCTCGGATAGTCTGGCTCCTCAAGAACATATAAATAAGGAAGCCTAGTTTCCTCAGAAGCACCTTTTAGCAATAGGTTTCCGTCATAAACTTTCTTATCAAACACTACTGGATCCACTAATAACTTTATTTCTAATCGCTTCTTCTCATGTGGCTTTAAATAAAAGGATAGTGGTAAAGCCCAACGAATTCCATTTTCTGCAGGTGGGATGGAGAATGAATACTTCTGTTTCTTTTCACTTATATTTTCGACGGTAATATAGCTGCCGTGCTCATGCAACCTATCAGCAAGCTGAAATTTACCAAACTGAAGGGAAGATGGCATGACAAGTGTATTTGTTTTTAGCGCCTTGTCCATTTGAATTCTACCAGCTCCTTGTTCAAATGTTCGATATAAGTCCCCTCTATGATTAACGATTGGCTTGGCAGTATTCATTAGCGCAGCTTTAATTTTATCCGGTCCCCAATCAGGATGGGCTTGCTTTATTAGTGCGCATGCTCCTGCCACATGAGGTGCTGCCATGCTCGTTCCCTGTAAAGATAAATACCCACCTGGAACTGTGCTATTAATGGCCACTCCAGGGGCAACTACGTCCGGCTTTATCTCCCATGTTGATGTTACTGGACCACGAGAGCTAAAGTCTGCGAGAATGTCCATTTCTTCAATTAAGAATGTTCTAGCAAAAACTCTCTCTATGTCTATCTTCTTTTTTAGCTTTTCTCCTTCTCCTTTTGACAAAGCGGTAACTGGAATCGCAATATTTACTTCCAAATTACCGAAAAATGCCCCTTTCGTATTATTATAGATGATGACACCTGCAGCTCCTGCTTCTAATGCGTTCAATCCTTTCTCCGTAAAAGACAATTCACCTCTCTCCATTAAGACAATTTTTCCAGCAGCATCCTTTAGCTCTTCTTTCCTGCCTAATCCTCCGAAAATAATTTCATACGGTTTTTCTAATTCCCAGTCAACCGATCCTTGAAGTAAATGAAGACGCAGTCTTTTGCCATCCACATCAAGAAAGGGTATTTTCAGCTTTGGGGTAGAAGCGCCTACCGAAATTGCCTTAGAAGCTGTGCCAGGTGAGCCAACTGTCCAATAGTTAGGTCCAGAATTCCCTGAAGAAGTAACAGCTGTTATCCCTTTCTCTACCGCATTATTTAACGCCATGCTAATTGGCAGGTCTGGTCCATTCACATTGTTACCAAGCGATAGATTTAAAATATCTACTTTGTCCTTAATCGCCTGTTCAATTGCCGCGATCACCTGTTCAGTCGTACCGCTACCGCCTGGTCCAAGAGCACGATATGCAATAATGGTTGCATCAGGTGCAACCCCTTTCAATTTTCCATTGGCCGCAATAATACCTGCAACATGAGTACCGTGTAATGTGCTTACACCGTCCTCAGGCTTTGTTTCCATCGGATCCTTATCTCCATCTACTAAATCATGGCCACCGCCATAATTACTACTTAAATCCGGATGCGTGTAATCGATCCCTGTGTCGATTACACCAACCTTTACTCCTTTTCCTGTTAATCGTTCGTTATTTTGATCGAAAAACCCTCTCACTTCTTGCCCGCCAATCATTTTGATGCTTTCCTCTTCATGTGCCTTATATATATTTACAGGGGATATCATCCCAACACGAACAAGTTTGGTTAGCTGTTCAATATCAGTTTGCCTTCCTTTTACTGAAAATCCTTTTAACGCATACTTGTATATATGCCTTAACTGGAGGCGAGGGATTTTTTGAACAAGCTTACGGATTTCTTGCTCACTTTTTTCTTCTTCTAGCATCACAATAGCAACTTTTTCACTGGTTGGTGCTTCTTGCGGTATGGATGGGTGTTCAAGTGTACTTGCTTTTACACTAAATGCAGGATGGAGATGTTGAGTACTGATCAGCGGTTGAATAATGAAGATAATAATGACTGTGTAGAGGAGTTTTTTCATTATTACACCTCCTTTTACAGTAGGGTTTTCTTTTTTAGGAGGAAATATGCAGGAGAATGTGAAAAGCTGACCCTTATTTGGATCAGCTTGTCATACACGCCATTATAATGGTTTATATTCTTCAGGACGTTCGTCTGTTTGCTTAAAATAGAACCGAATAGCTTCACAAATTCTTCTAGATGCTTCTCCATCACCGTATGGATTGACTGCTTTAGCCATTTTTTCATATTCAGCCCTATCTGTTAAAAGCTTTGTAGCCATTTCATAGATTGGTTCTTCTTCAACACCAGCTAACTTTAACGTACCTGCCTCAATTCCTTCAGGTCTTTCCGTTGTATCACGAAGAACAAGGACAGGAACACCAAGTGATGGCGCCTCCTCCTGAATTCCACCAGAATCCGTTAAGATTAAATGCGCTCTTGCAGAAAAGTTGTGGAAGTCAATTACATCTAGCGGCTCAATCAAATGAATTCTATGATGGTTACCGAGAATCTCATTGGCAATTTCTCTAACAGATGGGTTGAGGTGCATTGGATAAACTATTTGGATATCTTCTTGTTCATCAACGATTCTTCTAATTGCATTGAACATGTTCCTCATTGGTTTACCCAGATTTTCTCGACGGTGAGCTGTTAGAAGAACGAGACGGTCTGACCCAATTTTTTCAAGTACCTCATGTTTATATTCATCTTTTACTGTTGTTTTTAACGCATCAATCGCTGTGTTTCCAGTAATAAAAATGCTTTCTTTCTGCTTATCTTCGTTTAAAAGGTTTTCAGCAGACTTTGTAGTTGGTGAAAAATGCAAATCAGAAATAACTCCAGTGAGCTGACGATTCATCTCTTCAGGATAAGGAGAATATTTATTCCAAGTCCGGAGACCTGCCTCGACATGACCTACAACAATTTGGTTATAAAATGCCGCTAAGCTAGCGATAAAGGTTGTTGTTGTATCACCATGAACTAATACGATATCTGGCTTAAGTTCCTTCATTACTTTATCAAGACCTTCAAGTCCACGTGTTGTTACATCGATTAATGTTTGGCGATCTTTCATAATGTTTAGATCATAATCTGGAATAATTTTGAAAATACTCAATACTTGGTCTAACATTTCACGATGCTGTGCAGTTACTGTAACAATTGATTCAAAATGGTCCGGATGCTTTTTCAATTCCAAAACGAGTGGAGCCATCTTTATTGCTTCCGGTCTTGTTCCAAATATTGTCATCACCTTGATTGGGCGATCCATTTCGAACACCATCCTCTATTATGTATACAGCTAAAATACTTCTTTTCAAAGCTTTAAATCCTATCACTTTGATTATACGCTACTTCAGATGAGAGATCAGCTAGATAAATTAAAAGGGCTTTCTCCCAATAAAGGTGTCCGAAACCACAACCGACTATCTAGAGTAGAGTGTTGAAAACACCTAGATACTCAATTCAATTGTGAGCTTCAAAGCCTTTTTGGGATAGCCCCCGAAATGATCCTTAACAAGGATAAGTTTAAAAACGAAACAATTTAATTAGCAATTTACTCTTTGTTTATTTTGTACCAAATAAACGGTCGCCTGCATCGCCTAAGCCAGGAACGATATAACCATGGTCGTTTAATTTTTCATCTAATGCTGCAATGTAAATATCAACATCTGGATGAGCCTCTTGTAAAGCTTGAACCCCCTCAGGAGCTGCTACTAAACACATAAATTTAATATGTTTGCCACCACGTTTTTTCAATGAGTTAATAGCTTCAATTGCTGATCCACCTGTTGCAAGCATTGGGTCAATCACAATGAAGTCTCTTTCTTCGATATCACTAGGAAACTTCACATAATATTCTACAGGCTTCAATGTTTCAGGGTCACGATATAAACCGATATGACCAACCTTCGCCGCTGGGATTAATTTCAAAATCCCATCAACCATTCCAATACCCGCACGAAGAATCGGAATGATGCCGATTTTTTTACCTGAAAGCACTTTTGATTTCATCGGGCTAACTGGTGTTTCAATCTCAACTTCCTCTAATGTCATGTCTCTTGTGATTTCGAATGCCATTAAAGTAGCTACTTCATCCACAAGCTCGCGGAAATCCTTCGTACCCGTTGCTTTATCACGAATGTATGTAAGTTTATGTTGAATGAGTGGGTGATCAAATACATATACCTTTGCCATGATATATCTCTCCTTTTATTATATTTAGCTCTGTCTAACTAAATGTATTTTTTGCCTAAAAGCAATGATTCAAGTTCTTTACTTTCTTGCACTTCGTCTAATTTTACAGAAAAAAATTTCTCAGAGCAACAATGAATCGAAAATTGTTATGGAAATTTCACCAATAACAGTTAAGAGCATCTGCTAACAACCCTCTTTGAAAAATGTCGTCGGCTTCATTTCTCTGCGCTGGTGATTACTTCGTAGATCAAGGCTTGTTCAATGAATCCGACGACGATTTTGTTTTTATATACAAAAAGGCCGTCTCTTTAGTCAGTAGTGTGACTAAGTAGACAGCCTTTATGATTATTTTTCAGGATAAAGAATAAATTTACTTGTTAACGTCTCAACACGCTTGCTCGCTTCTTCTAGCTTGCCTTCATCTTCATGATTCTTCAGTGTAAATGCAATAATAGAAGCGATCTCTTCCATTTCTGCTTTTCCGAAGCCACGTGATGTAACGGCAGCTGTACCAATGCGGATACCGCTTGTTACAAATGGACTTTCTGGATCAAATGGAATAGTATTTTTGTTTACTGTAATACCAATTTCATCTAAAACCTTTTCGGCAATTTTACCAGTTAGGCTTAGAGAGCGTAGATCAACAAGAAGGAGATGGTTTTCCGTGCCACCTGACACAAGATCGATTCCTTCCTTTTTCAGTCCTTCTGCTAAATGCTTAGCATTTTCCATAATATTGCTTGCATATTGCTTAAAGTCGTCTTGAAGTGCTTCTCCAAGCGCAACTGCTTTAGCAGCAATTACATGCATTAAAGGACCACCTTGAATACCAGGGAAGATAGATTTATCAATTTTCTTCGCAAACTCTTCTTTACAAAGAATCATCCCACCACGAGGACCGCGAAGTGTTTTATGTGTTGTTGTTGTAACAAAGTCCGCATAAGGAACTGGATTCTGATGCAAACCAGCTGCTACAAGACCCGCAATATGAGCCATATCAACCATTAAATATGCGCCGACCTCATCTGCAATCTCACGGAAACGTTTAAAATCAATTGCGCGCGGATAAGCACTTGCACCAGCAACAATTAGCTTTGGCTTATGCTCGCGAGCTTTTTCGAGAACGATATCATAATCTAGCAAATGTGTTTTTTCATCAACACCATATTCAACGAAATTATACAGTACACCACTAAAGTTTACAGGACTTCCGTGCGTTAAGTGTCCACCATGAGAAAGATTCATTCCTAGCACTGTGTCGCCTGGCTCTAGAATTGTAAAGTATACAGCCATATTCGCTTGAGCACCTGAATGCGGCTGAACATTAACGTGTTCTGCTCCAAAAATTTGCTTTGCACGCTCGCGGGCTAAATCTTCTACAACATCGACATGCTCACAGCCGCCATAGTAACGTTTACCAGGATAGCCTTCTGCATATTTGTTTGTTAAGACAGAGCCTTGCGCTTCCATAACCGCTTCACTAACAAAGTTTTCAGAAGCAATTAATTCAATCTTCGTTCGTTGACGTCCTAATTCATCTTGAATAGATTTGAAAACTTGTTCATCCTGTTGCGCTAAATGCTTCATTAATGTATCCTCCCTTTTGATTAAACTATTTCCAATAGATTTATAGAGTTCTATTTTGAAAATTCTATTATATCTTATCATGTTTGGAGATTGAAAAGATATAGGTTAAAGCTTTGCTGTGGTAAAGAGACATGTGCATAGGGCTCGTAACTGTTGATTTCCGCTGCAGGCACTCGCTTTCCGCGGGCGGTCCGGAAGCCTCCTCGTCGTCGCTATCACTCCTGTGGGGTCTCCCATAGACTCGCTTTTCCCGCAGGAGTCTCGTGCCTTCCACCGCAATCAACAAGATAGCAAAATCAATTTAATTTAGTCTTTAAGATAAAATTGGCAACGAATTCATTTAACTAGTATGTACGAAGGAATGCTAACATTGTTCATTCACTTTTGTTCGCTTATAAACCGCTCTCGACCCACCGATTAGCTTGGGACGAGTTGTAGCTAGAGTAACATGTGCTTCCCCGACAGATTTCTGTGTTGTTCTAACTGGGACGGCTACATGCTTTAAGTGCATGCCAATAAACGTATCCCCGATATCGATTCCTGCATCTGCTTGGATATGTTCTACGACAACAGGATCTTCGAAATGATTAAATGCATAGGTTGCCATCGCTCCACCAGCATTTCTAACAGGAATAACAGAAACTTCAGTAAAATCCTTATTCTCAAATGTTGTTCGTTCTAATACGAGGGCCCTGTTCAAGTGCTCACAGCATTGAAACGCGATTGCTACACCGGTTTCGTCTTGAAGCTTTTTTAATTCTAAAAAAATCATTTCAGCCACATCCTCAGTACCTGCTGTGCCGATTTTTTGACCGATTACTTCACTCGTACTACAACCGACAACTAGAATATGCTTATGGGATAAGGCTACATAATCATTAAACTCATGAATAATGGTACTTAATTCATTTTTCCATGTTTCAATTGAATTTATCAAAAAGCACACCTCTTTTTGGAAACTCCCAGTTTATTTATTTTCGTACTCCTTGATTTTCCCTACACGATTTTCGTGGCGTCCACCTTCGTAATCAGTTGAAAGCCAAACTCTTGCAATTTCTCGAGCAAGCCCTGGGCCAATTACACGCTCACCCATTGCAAGGATATTACTATCATTGTGCTCACGTGTTGCTTTCGCACTAAATAGGTCATGTACAAGCGCACAGCGAATCCCTTTTACTTTATTTGCAGCGATGCTCATGCCAATCCCTGTTCCACAAATAAGAATCCCTTTGTCAAATTCCACATTTGCCACTTTTTCTGCAACTGGCAAAGCATAATCTGGATAATCTACTGATGTCCCACATTCACAGCCAAAATCCTGAAATTCAATACCCATTTCTGTCATTAATCCTTTAATTTCTTCGCGAATATTTACTCCGCCATGGTCAGAAGCAATTGCCACTTTCATGATAAATCCTCCTAAATCAAATTGGCCTTTGCGTTTTTTACGTTCGCTGGCCTTATCCTTCTTTTATTTTGGCATAAAAATCAAAAAATATTAGAAAAGCTTGGCATTCACCAAGCTTTTCGGTGAATGCCTTAGCTCGACACACAGGATGCGTTAGCCACGCATAGCCTAAGAACCTCTTATGCGATATTTTTAGCAGATAGTCGATTGAAACCTCATATTATTATTGTATGATAATAGGTTGCAACGTTGCAACTAACGAAAGAAGCCTTCGAAAAAACGAAGGCTTCTACTAATTACAACTGAAATCTAGTAATCGTATTTTTTAATTTTTCAGCTTGTACCATAAGTTCACTTGCCAAGTTTTCCACATTTTCCATTACTTTCGTTTGCTGGTCAGTCGATGTCGCAACTTCCTGAGCGCCAGCAGATGTTTCTTCTGCAATCGCAGCAACCTCTTCAGATTGAGTAGATGTCGCCTGAATGCTCATCATCTGGCGGTCAACTAATTCAGTAATAGTCGCGACTGATAAAGCCATTTCATTAACCGTTTTCGTCATTTCTTCAATGACTTCATTCGTTTCTGTTCCCTTTTTCGCTTCATTGTTAGCAGTCTCAACTTGCTTGGAAATTTGAATGACAACATTACGGACTTCTTCTTGAATATTAGCAATTAATTCGGAAATGCCTTGTACCGCATTTGCACTTTCATCTGCCAGCTTTCTTACTTCTTCAGCAACAACAGCAAAGCCCTTTCCGTGTTCACCAGCACGGGCCGCTTCAATTGATGCATTTAAAGCTAACAGATTCGTCTGTGCGGCAATGTCACCAACTAGCTGAATAATTTGTTCAACCTTGGCTGCATTCTCTTCTAATTTTCTAACGGATTGCAATGAATGCTGGTTATCCTTAGCCAGTCGCTCAATTCCACTCACAAGCGAGTTAATAATTTGCTTGGAGTTATGTAAATCTTTCACCATCTCATTTGAAACAGATTCAGAAGCCTTCGCCTTTTGCTGTACTTCATTTGCTATTTGAATGATATCTTCAACGGATTCAGCTGTTGCCTGAATCGAGATAGCTGAATTATCCGCTCCGATAGAAATTTCATTAATTGTTCTAGAAATCGCCTCTGCTTGTTCAGCTGCAAAAGTAGATTCTCTTGAAATCGTAATAACTTTTTCGTTCGTTTCACGGAAATTATCATCAATTTGATGAACCATATTTCTTAAATTGGAAAGCATATCATTAAAGGCTACCCCAAGAGAACGAATTTCATCATCGGTTTTCGCTAATTCAACATCCTCTTTAATATTGCCTTGTGCTGCCTTAAGCGCCATTTGCTCAAGCTTCTGTAGAGGTTTAATAATAAATCCAGCTGCAAAAAAGGCCAAAATGCCCGACCAGATAATCCCTAAAGATAAAGTTAAAATGGTAAACGGAATTTCCCCCATTGGGATGTAGTCCTTAAAGAATGGGTAAAGAAAATAGATAAAAAATGCACTAGTCGAGTAAGTTATGACTGCTAAAACAGAAATAAAAAAAACGAGTTTCTTTCTTAAACCAAACTTATACCTTTGCTTTTCCCCCATTATGCTCCTCCTACTATTCCTTCTCACTTTGTAAACGACTGATCACTTTCGATATCGTTTCATTCATTTCATTAAAGGTGTTTCTATACAATTCAATCGGCCCTCCGAAGGGATCCATAATATCATGATCACCGACTACACCCGCAAATTCCTTCAAAGTAAACGTTTTCTTAACAGCATTCGGAAATGAGCTCACAATAACTTCCTTATGGCCCTTTGTCATTGTTAAAATGTAGCTCGTCCAATTAACCAAGCTTTCATTTAATAAGGCTGCCTGATGATTATTCGTTAACCCTTGCTCTTCCAAAACTCTTCTTGTGTTTTCTGACGCATTACTACCCTCTAATGCGTAAATACCAGCTGACTTCACTTCAACACCAGGAATATTATTACTTTTCAAAATAGCTTCAGCCATTGGGCTCCGACATGTATTTCCTGTGCATACAAATAAAACACGAGTCATAGCTGCGCCTCCTTTTCCCCATTATATGACAAAACTCCTAGATTCAACAGCAAAATGTTACAAATTTCTTATACTTTTCATAAATATTATTGTTAATCAAATATTTACATCCATCTTACTAGTTATATATCGTAGAAGACCTCTACTAGCTTACGTTAACACACTGTCTTTATTTACAAATATCGTATAAATAATAAAAAAGAGCACCCCTGGCTCTTTCTTATCAATCCATGAAACTGTCCTCCCCACGCAAACAAAACAACCAAATTTGTCCACCAACGGTGCCAGGCACCATAGAAAGACAAATTGGATGATCTGTCCACGACAGGTGCCTGGCACCAAGTTTGGCACCAAGTTTAACCGAATAGTAATTTGATTCCGAATGCTAAGAGGATACTACCTCCAAGCGCTTCACTGTATGTGCCGAGCCAGCCTTGCACTTTTCGACCGATTAGCAAGCCTAGCCAAGTAAGAAATGTGGCCGTAATTCCAAAACAGGCTAAGACTAACATTGTTTTTGCACCATAAATACCAAGTGTTAAGCTAACCGAAAAGCTATCTAGACTTACCGTAAAACCAAAAAGAAACAAACCTATTCCTACTGGGGTAATAAGACTGCTTTCATGTTTTTTGAATCCTGACCAAATCATCTGTACTCCAAGGACGAGCAGGAGCCCCCCACCGATATATGTAGCAATTTCACCGAATTTATCTGACAAGAGCTTGCCCGTAATAATTCCAAGCAACGGCATCCACACATGAAAAAATCCAATGGTAATTCCGATTTTCAAAATTTGTCTTAGCCGGAGCTTATACATCCCCATTCCGATGCCAATAGAAAACGCATCCATCGCTAATGCAAATGCCATTATCGTAAGTGTAATAACCTCCGCGAACGTGTCTGCCATCTATTCTCCCCCTAGGACTTGCTATTTCAACATATGCAAGTCCTAGGAGATTTAGAATAGAAATGCGTAAGTGCCTTCAGAACAATGAAAGTACAATTGTTCCTGCGATGAATATTCGCAGAAGCATTCCTTTGTGTTCAGCGCCGTATGGACTGGACTTACCTCGACTGAGATAAAGGAAACACGACGAATGATAATGAGTCGATGTTGACTTATCGTAGGGAGAGGGAAGGAAGTCCACTAGGCGCTAGGCGCTGGAGCTAGACACTCATCTAACTTGAGAATTGCTTTCTTAATTATTAATAGAAATAGGGAAAGACTCTACTCTTTAATAACACGATGCCCTGCTGCCTTAAGAAGACGGTTCATTACGGCATGGCCAACACCTTCATTCGGAAACATTTCACTATAAATGATGTTAACATCCGTACGGTTAAAAAATCTTAAAGCTTCATATAATGTGCTGGCTACTGTTGTCAGGTCACTACGTTTTCCACAAGCAAAAACATAGTCACCTTCATACAGTTCTTTATTTTCCTCCGTTGTTAAAATTCCAACCGAGAGTCCTTTCGCTTTTTTCTCATTCACAAGCTTTTGGAGAGTATCAGCTGTTCCGTCTACTAGATAGAGCGGCGCATCTGGTGCGTAGTGACGGTACTTCATCCCCGGTGATTTCGGCGCCACTTTTTCATCAGCAAGTGAAGGGTCCATATGTACTGCTCCAATGACAGACTCTAGCTGTTCCTTTGTAATTCCACCTGGTCGTAAAATAGTCGGTACCTCAACTGTACAATCTAACACCGTCGATTCGACCCCAACACCAGTTGGTCCCCCATCAAATACACCTGCAATTTTTCCATTTAAATCGTCCCACACATGATCAGCAGTTGTCGGGCTTGGTCTGCCAGAACGATTGGCACTAGGTGCAGCAATCGGCAAACCAGTTTGCTTAATAATCCCAAGTGCCACTGGATGAGCAGGCATTCGAACAGCAACTGTGGATAAACCAGCCGTTGCTTTCGTTGATAGCTTTCCTTCTTTCATTTTAAAAATAATCGTTAAAGGACCTGGCCAAAATGCATTTATTAGCTGTTGCGCCTTTTCTGGTACCTCTTCGACAAATTCATGAAGCTTCTCAACTTCAGCAATGTGGATAATTAGTGGATTATCACTTGGTCTACCCTTCGCAGCGAATATCTTTGCTACAGCCGCATCATTCTCAGCATTTCCCCCTAGACCATAAACTGTCTCCGTTGGAAAAGCGACCACTTCATTTTTTCTTAAAAGCTCAGCAGCCTGTGCAATTTGTGGATAACTTTCTAGTTCATCCACATTCTTATCCACTGACCATCGATTTGTCTTCATTCCGTTCCACCTTCATTAACTACAATTTAAACTCAAGATTAACCCTTTATTTTCATAAGTTTTTTAATGAATACCTTTGAAAGTATAAAAGATGTTCATCGATTACTCAAGTATTATCCACATATTGTGGATAGAAAAGCCATTAATGTGTATAACTATCTCGTTATATCCACAGTTTCCACTTGAAAATTGATAAATTCTGAGGTTATCCACATAACCACTGATTATCCAAACAACTTTTCCCACAACTCGATTATGAAAAATTTCACTTTGACTTCTTCTTCATCCTCTTCTACATATACTGCTGTCTTTTCTTCTTCCTGATCTTTTGTCTCATCAAAACCATCACTTACAGCTACACCATTTGAAAAATCAAGAAAACATAATGGTGGAAACAAGACACACCACCAATTAGCCCCTTTTCCTTCACCAAGTGTTATTAAAATCGCTTCGTACTCCCCAGCTGGGTAGAGAAATTGACCATATAACTTTGTTGGGAAAGCAACTCTTCCGAAGCTAACATTTACATCCTGCGCTAAATTCTCTTGCTCAATGACCTTTTTGGCTATTTGCTCTATTTCTGGAAGATTCGATTGAATCAAGCTTCTTGCAGCTTCGATTGATTCTAAATCCTTAACCCACTCCGTAATTTCTGCATTGACCGCATCACGGATATGCCTTTTTATTTGTTGGTCAGCTTCAAGGTCACTATTTGCTAAGATTCTTAGTCTAATAGCTTCATTGGGAATGATCATCTGCTCCTGTTCAGCTACCATTGCCTCACTCTTTGGAATAGATAAACTCATAATGGTTCCTATACATAAAATTAAGATATATAATTGCACAATTGCTTTTGTTTTCATCTCCATCTTCGCCCCCTTACTAACCCATTGTGGACAAGATGGCAGATTTCTAAACTACTAAAAATAAAAATAGCGGTGCCTGGCACCGCTCGTGGACAATTCATTGAATTTGTATTTATGGGGTGGACAGTTTACGGTTTCAGCTTATTCGAAGCCAATTTCCGCAAATACCATCCGGTCTTTTCCGTTAATATCATACACAATATCGATTTTCGCTTGAGGAAATGCTTGCTTTAATAATTGACCAACTGCCTTGCTTTGCCCAGTTCCTACTTCAAGTCCAACTAAAGCTTGCTCCTTCAACACCTCGGGCAACTCATCAGACAATCTTTTATAAATATCTAAACCATCCACTCCAGCGAACAAAGCACGATGAGGTTCATGGTCCTTTACGACATCTGACATCCACTCTACATCCCCTTCAGGAATATACGGGGGATTAGAAACAATAATATCGAATTTCTTCCCTTTAGCGATAAACGACGTTAATAAATCCCCTTGCACAAAGTCGATAGCTGCACCAAGGGTTTGTGCATTTTCTTTTGCTAAAAGAAGGGTCGGTTCATAAATATCCGTTGCCGTAACAAGTAAGCTTGGATTTTCTAGCTTTAATGTGACCGCAATCGCTCCGCTTCCCGTCCCAATATCAGCCAGCTCCAGACTCTCTCGCTTAGAAAAAAGTCTCTTGATTCTCTCCAAAGCTCCATACACTAATTCCTCTGTCTCTGGACGTGGAATAAGCACATCCTCATTCACCTTAAAGCTACGCCCATAGAACTCTTCATGCCCAATAATATATTGAATCGGCTTTCCTTCTACATGGAGGATAACCGCTTTTTTAAAAGCATCGAGAATGTGTGGCTCAATGTTTTCCCGCATATTCGCCAACAGCTGCGATCGATTTAATCCCAAATGGTGCTGTAACAAAATTTCTCCCGCGTTTTCATCCCGACTTTTTTCTTTTAAAAAAGAAGAAGCCCAATTAAGGGCTTCATACACTTTCATTGATTGATTACTCATTTGATGCACTTTCCAGCCTAACAGATTGTTCCTCAAGGATTAATGCATCAATGATTTCATCCATTTTTCCTTGAAGAATTTGATCGAGCTTTTGAATCGTTAAGCCAATTCGGTGATCCGTTACGCGGTTTTGCGGGAAGTTATACGTACGAATTCGTTCAGAACGGTCCCCTGTACCCACAGCTGATTTACGCACTTGGTCATACTCAGCCTGCGCTTCCTGTTGGAATTTATCATATACACGGGCACGTAAAACCTTCATTGCTTTTTCTTTATTCTTAATTTGGGATTTTTCATCTTGGCAAGATACAACCGTTCCAGTTGGAATATGAGTTAGACGAACAGCAGACATTGTTGTATTTACACTCTGTCCTCCTGGACCACTTGATGCAAATGTATCGACACGAACATCTTTATCATGGATTTCAATTTCTACTTCTTCCGCTTCTGGGAGAACAGCAACTGTTGCCGTTGATGTATGAATACGACCGCCTGATTCTGTTTCTGGTACACGCTGAACACGGTGGGCACCATTTTCATACTTTAATTTAGAATAAGCTCCGCTTCCATTAATCATAAAAATGATTTCCTTATATCCGCCAACACCAGTCGAATGCACTTCAATTACATCCGTTTTCCAGCCTTGTGCATCAGCAAATCGGCTGTACATTCGATATAAATCACCTGCAAATAAAGCAGCCTCATCACCACCGGCAGCTCCACGAATTTCCATAATAACGTTTTTATCATCATTCGGGTCTTTTGGAATAAGAAGAATCTTTAGTCGGGCTTCAAGCTCTTCAACCTTGTCTTCAAGCTCATTAAGCTCTTCCTTTACCATTTCACGCATTTCCGCGTCTAGTTTTTCCTCTAGCATTGCTTTTGCGTCCTGATACTGTTCGCGTACATCTTTATATTCACGATAGGCATCAACTGTATCTTGTATATCAGATTGTTCCTTTGAATACTCACGCAGTTTTTTCGGATCATTTACGATATCGGGATCACTTAAAAGCTCATTTAATCTTTCATAACGATCCTCGACGGATTGAAGACGATCAAACATAGTATTTCACCTCTATTTTTCCATTACACCTCGGACTATTATTTCCGAGCTATATATATAAAATACGTTTCCTTTATTTTAAACAGATCTATAACATTCTAATTATAGTATAGAGGTATGCTACAGTCAAAATGTTTCTTGACTCCACAAATCAAATCTATTGTAGTTCTAAGCCTTTAGCTTGATTTGTATGAAGCCGCGGTTGTTGCAATCTTAAGTGGTTTTTCCCTATGAGAGACATAGCTATGTAAGACCATACCGATGATGACAAGCACCATACCGATCCACGAAAGCAACGAAGGAAGCGGCGCTGCTAACAAAATTATTTCACCCGCAACTGCATATAGGACCTCAATCGATTGAGTTGCTTCTACTGCCGCTAATTTCTTCATATTCCCTTTCACCAAATCTGTCGCTTGGAAAAATAAAACCGTCGCAATAACACCGGAGAAAATGGCAACCAATAGTGATTGTGTGATTTGTCCATTGCTAGGCATCCCTACAGTCGCAACACCATAAATCGATAGAAGCAGCCAAAACGGAAGACTTGCCAACGTCATCCCGAAAACACGTTGATAAGCATCTAACCGACCTCCACAAACCTCCATCATTTTTCGATTTCCTAACGGGTAGGCAAACGAAGCCACAATTACAGGCAAAACCCCTAGAACCAGCTCTTTGGTAGATAATTCATTTGCCTGATCCATCTGCATTAATGAGACCCCAAGCAGAATAATCATCGACATGGCGAGACCAATAAGCGGAATTTTTCCACGAATTTTTACAATGTTATCCCCATTTTGCTTTATCTCGAAAAACAAAGGTGCAAGCAGCGAACCAGATATGATCGTAATTTGCCATGTTCCCGCAATTAACCAACCTGGTCCGTATGCTGCAGCAAAGCTTAATGGAGCATAAAATAAACCAAAACCTATAATACTCCATAAAAACCAAGAGACCGGATTCCTTTTCATCTCCATTAGCAATGGTTTTAAATTACGTCTGCTCATGACAATAGCAAGTAGAAATGGGACCATAAATAAATAACGAAGTGACGCACTCCAAATCCAACTACCACCTGAAAGAGCCATCGACCGATTCAAAATAAATGTGAATGCAAAAAAGAACGCTGCCAAAATACCTAATATAATCGGTCGCATGTTAACCCACCTTAATAGTTTTAATATTTCGCTAATTTCATATAAATACTATAACGCATTTTTTGTCTGAATCAATGTAAATTGTTCAAATAAAAAACTATCATGAGCTTCCTGCTCCCTAGCTTGTTAAGTAAATATCGTCAGTTTCATCTCTTTGCGCTTACGATTACTCCGTACATCGAGGCTTCTCTTTACCTTCTATCTTCTTGGATTTTCACTTGAATATGATAGCGCGGTAATCCCTCTAATAACTTTTTCCGTAGTGCTGTCGCATCACTTACTTTTTGTCGATCAGAAACCATTCCTTTCTTATAAGCTGTCACCCACATATCATCCCCATTAATCCATATCGGGCCTGCACGAAACTCAGTTGTTGCATTAATAATTTGGCGTGCCTTTTCAATATCGGATTGATTGTTTAATCGTCTTCCATCTGTATGCGGAAAATTAGGATTCTGGGCATCCATTGTCCATTCCCTTGTATTGTATTCTTGTTGGTCTTGTCTGTTTGAAATAAGAGTCGTTTCATCTCTTACCTCATTATCACCGTACAAATTCTCAGCCCCTTGATTTTGATTACAGGCAGCTAACAAAGCAAGGATTAAAATGGGAAAAACGACTTTTTTCATTTAATACACCTCCATTTTTTCCTTATTATCTGTAAAAATGCGGGAAAAACTCTGTTAACTTTTTCAATAAAAAAACTGCCTGGATATATTCCAGACAGCACACGTAAAGTTTATATTTTATAAATTATGATAATGTCTCATTCACTTGTTCTCCGCCTTTAATAGTTGGAGATTTCGGTACTTCATGGTGATGACGACAGCGTGCTTCATAAGCTTCTGACGCACCGACTAAAATAATGGGATCATCATATGAAGCGGGTTTGCCATTAATTAATCGCTGAGTACGACTTGCTGGTGAACCACAAACTGTGCAAACGGCTTGTAGCTTCGTCACCAATTCTGCAATAGCCATTAGTTCAGGCATTTGGCCAAATGGTTCACCTCGGAAATCTTGATCGAGACCAGCAGCAATCACACGGTGCCCACTATCAGCAAGATGCTGAACCACTCGTACAATTTCTGAATCAAAAAACTGAATTTCATCAATAGCAATTACATCAATATCTGCATTTATATATTTAAATATCTCTGTCGATTGAGAAATTGGAATCGCTGTAAAAGAGGTACCATTGTGAGAAACAACCGCTTCATCACTATAACGGTTATCGATCTGCGGTTTAAACACAACGATATTCTGTTTCGCAAATTGCACTCTTCGTACACGACGGATAAGCTCTTCAGATTTACCTGAGAACATGCTTCCACAAATGACCTCTACCCATCCGTGGTGATTCATAACATACATGGATGGCCACTCCTCCTTATTAGAGCAATAAAAAACAGGCAAGGAGAAAAACTTGCCTGTTTTGGTTTTGTTATTGTTGTTGTTGCTGTATGCCGTATTTTTTGTTGAAACGGTCAACACGTCCGCCAGCTTCAGCGAATTTTTGACGTCCTGTATAGAATGGATGGCATTCAGAACAAGTTTCTACGCGAATTTCTTGTTTAACAGAACCTGTTTCAAACTCATTACCACATGCACATTTTACTAATGCTTTTGTATAATTTGGATGAATTCCTGCTTTCATTCTTTTCATCTCCTTCCGCCCTGAATCATACTGAGACAGAGTATATATTACTGGGAATCAAATCAAATTGATTTCCCGATAACTCAGAAACACACTGGAATTATTATAACAAGGACAAATCTATTTTGCAATAATGGATTTTTTGTAAATTAATTTGAACGCTTCGCTTTAATTTCTTCCGCCAGATTTGCGAAAAACTCTTCGTTCGATTTCGTTTGTCTTAATTTACGCAGGAACTTCTCTACAAAATCTGGTGAATCCGACATGGACTTTCGAATCGCCCAAAGCTTATCGAGATGGTCTTTCTGGATAAGCAACTCTTCCTTACGCGTACCTGATCGACGAATATCGATAGCAGGGAAAATTCTGCGTTCAGCTAGAGAACGATCCAGATGGAGTTCCATATTACCTGTTCCTTTAAATTCCTCGTAAATGACATCATCCATTCGTGATCCCGTATCAACAAGTGCGGTTGCTAAAATCGTTAAGCTACCACCCTCTTCGATATTACGAGCAGCACCGAAGAAACGCTTTGGTCTATGGAAGGCAGCTGGATCAATACCACCAGATAAGGTTCTTCCACTTGGCGGAATGACAAGGTTATACGCTCTAGCCAATCTTGTAATACTGTCCATCAAAATGACAACATCACGTTTATGCTCAACTAAACGCATTGCACGCTCAAGAACAAGCTCCGCTACTTTAATATGATTTTCAGGCACTTCATCAAATGTCGAGCTGACCACATCACCAGCTACAGAACGCTCAATATCCGTTACCTCTTCAGGACGCTCATCAATTAGTAAAACGATTAATTCTACATCAGGATGATTCGTTGTAATGCTGTTTGCAATTTCTTTTAACAGCATCGTTTTCCCTGCTTTTGGCGGAGCAACAATAAGTCCACGTTGACCAAAGCCAACAGGAGCAAGCACGTCCATAATCCTTGTTGACAAATGTTTTGGCGTTGTTTCGAGCTTCATGTGGTTATCTGGATATAGTGGAGTTAATGCTGGGAAGTGAACTCGTTCTTTGGCAGATTCAGGATCATCACCATTAACTAACTCAACTTGCAACAAACCAAAATAACGCTCATTTTCTTTTGGAGGACGAACTTTACCAGATACTTTATCTCCATTTCTTAAATCGAAACGACGAATTTGCGAGGCAGAAATATAAATATCCTCTGAACTTGGAGAATAGTTAATTGGACGTAAAAATCCAAAGCCCTCAGATTGAATAATTTCTAAGACTCCTTCCATGAAGAAGTAGCCTTCCTTTTCAGCCCGTGCTTTTAAAATAGCAAAAATTAATTCCTTTTTCGTTAACTTACTGTAATAGGAAACTTTATATTCACGTGCAAGCTCATAAAGCTCCTTTAATTTCATATTTTCTAAACTAGAAATATTTAATCCCATATTGACACCACACTTTTGAATTTTCAATCTTTTTCCTCATATATAATTGGGCCTAAATTATAGTAAACATTCGGTGCTTGATTTTTTAAATTAAGAGAATATGTTTATTGAGGTAAAAAATAATTGAATTTATTAATATTGAATCAGAATACCGAGGGTTTTTCCGGAAAGCTTCTGTTGAATTGAATGATACTTGCATTCGTCTCATTAATCATACAAATAGAATTCTTCAACTGATGAAGTTAAAACAATCTCTATTTTACCCCTTTATTGGAGTTTTAATCAACTATATTTTGATGTGAGTTTTTTTCAGGAAGGAAAGGATTTGGATAGGTTAATCATTTTGACAAGGACCTTTCTACTAAAAGCGAACCCGATTTCCTTAGATAGAATTAGCTCTTCTTATAAATCGGGTCGCACTCTCATGAATCTATTATATTGGCTCTGTTAAACTGGTTTGTTGATTTCCATTTCAATCAACAGAAGATTAGCCAATTACAAGGTTTGGCTTTTTCTTTAAGCTATGACGTCCCTCAACGAAGCGAACTGTACCTGATTTTGCACGCATAACAACGGAATGCGTAGATCCATAAAAGCCTTTATACTGTACGCCTCTCAGTAATTCTCCGTCTGTTACACCAGTAGCAGCAAAAATGGCATCGTCACCCTTCACAAGATCCTCCATTAGAAGGACTTTACCAACATCTAACCCCATTTTTTTACAACGTTCGATTTCTGCATCATTTTGCGGAACAAGCTTTCCTTGAATTTCTCCGCCTAAACATTTAAGAGCGACTGCGGAAATAACGCCTTCGGGTGCACCACCAAGTCCAAACAAGATGTCAACACCTGTATGATCAAATGCAGTGTTGATAGCCCCTGCCACATCTCCATCATTGATTAATTTGATTCGCGCACCTGCTTCACGAAGCTGATTTATAATATGGTCGTGTCGCGGACGATTCAAAACTGTTGCTACCACATCACAAATATCTTTATTTTTTGCCTTTGCAACAGCTTTTAAGTTATCAATAACTGAAGCATTAATATCGATTTTTCCTACTGCTTCTGGACCAACTGCAATTTTATCCATATACATATCTGGGGCATGTAGTAAATTCCCCTGATCAGCTACAGCTAAAACAGCTAGAGCATTCCAGCCGCCTGATGCAACGATGTTTGTTCCTTCTAGAGGGTCTACCGCAATATCAACTTGTGGACCAACGCCAGTACCAAGTTTTTCACCGATATAAAGCATTGGAGCCTCGTCCATTTCACCTTCCCCAATGACAACGACACCCTGCATCGGCACTGTATCAAATACATTTCGCATCGCAGTTGTCGCTGCATCGTCGGCTTCATTCTTTTTACCTCTTCCCATCCATCTTGCAGATGCCAAGGCAGCAGCCTCTGTTACTCGGACTAGTTCCATTGATAAACTTCGTTCCATCCAAATTTCCTCCTCAAAATCTAGCTGCATATAAATAAGCTCAAAGCACCTTAGTCAGCGACGTATAGACTAGACTGAGATAAAGGAAACACGATTAGTGTCGCGAGTAAACCACGTCTTGTACGTCGGAGCTAGACACTCATCTAACGCAAAAATTATATACTCTTTTTATATATTATCTATAATATTACGCGTTTTTCATTTGCTCTTGCTCTTCTTTTGTTAGATTTTCTCTCCAAATAGTTGCACCGAGCCCATTTAACTTTTCAACAAGATGACTGTAGCCGCGGTCAATATGCTCTACTCCAGTCACTTCTGTAACACCTTCTGCCATTAAGCCTGCAATGACAAGTGCCGCACCCGCTCGTAAATCACTTGCTTTTACTTTCGCACCTTGAAGCTGAACAGGACCGTGAATGATAGCTGAACGACCCTCCACTTTAATATTCGCGTTCATTCTTCTTAATTCATCGATATGCTTAAAGCGGGCACCATAAATTGTATCGGTTACCATACTTGTTCCTTCTGCACGTGTTAAAAGTGAAGTAAGTGGCTGCTGCAGATCTGTTGGAAAACCAGGGTACACTAGTGTTTTAATATCAATCGGTTTCATGTTTTCAGCCGAGCCGATAAATACTTGGTCATCGCTAGCTTCAACTTGAACGCCCATTTCACGGAGCTTGGCAATAAGCGACTCAAGATGTTGGGGAATGACATTATCAATGACAATCCCTTGACCAATCGCAGCTCCAAGAATCATATATGTACCAGCTTCAATTCGATCAGGGATGATCGTATGCTGACAGCCATGAAGATGATCGACGCCATCAATTCGGATTACATCTGTTCCAGCACCTTTTATTTTCGCACCCATATTTGTTAAAAGCGTTGCAACATCAATAATCTCTGGCTCTTTAGCCGCATTTTCAATAATGGTTCTTCCCTTTGCTCTAACGGCCGCTAGCATAATATTAATCGTTGCACCTACACTAACGACATCAAGATAAATACGGGCACCGTGAAGCTCGTCTGCACGTAAATAAATCGCACCTTGTTCATTTGTCACACTTGCTCCAAGTGCTTCAAAGCCTTTAATATGCTGATCAATCGGCCTTGGACCTAGATGACATCCTCCAGGGAGACCAATGACCGCTTTTTTAAACCGTCCAAGCATTGCACCCATTAAATAATAGGAAGCCCGTAGTTTTTTCACTTTCCCATTCGGCAAAGGCATGGAAATCATCGAAGACGGATCGACAGTCATATCATTATCTTTTATACTGACTGTTCCTCCAAGTTCTTCAAGCAGCCCTTTTAAAATTTGAACATCCGAAATATCCGGCAGACCTTCAATCGTGACAGGAGAATCAGCTAGAATGGTAGCTGGAATCAGTGCAACTGCACTATTTTTTGCTCCGCTAATTCGAACAGTTCCTTTTAAAGGGTAACCACCTGCAATCATCAACTTCTCCATCGTTAACTCCCTTCTACGCCGAGGCGCTTCCGCTTTTCTTGTCTAGCTACTGCGCCTAGGGGCTCGAGGTCATAAGTCAATCCACCGAGAAGGTAAAAAACAACCTTCACGGCGGCTCGCCTTATGATTGTCGCCCCTTAGCAAGGCGCTTCCGCTTTTCTGTCTAGCTACAGCGCCTAGCGACTAGTGGACTTCCCGCCCTCTCCCTACGATAAGTCAACATCGACTCGTTATCACTCATCGTGTTTCCTTTATCTCAGTCGAGGTCAGTCCAGTCCATACGTCGCTAACCAAGGCGCTTTCGCTTTTCTTGTCCAGCTACTGCGCCTAGGGGCTCGAGGTCATAAGTCAATCCACCGAGAAGGTAAAAAACAACCTTCACGGTGGCTCGCCTTATGCTTGTCGCCCCTTAGCAAGGCGCTTTCGCTTTTCTATCTAGCTTGTCCTATTCGTTCCGAGCGTAAACAACAATAACCTTATCTTCTAGTTTACACGAAAATTCCATTCTCATGTGTTGTAATACAAAAAAGTTGAAAACGGCTAACAAGTCCTAGAACAACATTGCGACGCTATAAGTCAAGCGCAGTATTCAACCTCTATAAAGAGCTAGAGCCTATGAACGAGTATTCCAATCCGCAAGAAATGCTTCAATCCCCTTATCCGTTAATGGGTGTTTGAACAACTGCATAATTACTTTGTAAGGAACTGTAGCGATATGTGCACCTCTTAAAGCTGCATCAGTAACATGCTGTGGATGTCTAATCGAAGCTGCAATAATTTCGGTTTTAATATCATGAATGGCGAAAATATCAGCAATAGTTGAAATTAAATCAAGACCATTATGGCCGATGTCATCAAGTCTTCCAAGGAATGGTGATACATATGTCGCCCCTGCTCTTGCTGCCAGCAACGCTTGGTTAGCACTAAAAACAAGCGTAACATTTGTTTTAATTCCTTCTTTTGAAAACGTATGAACTGCTTTTAATCCGTCAGGTGTCATCGGAACTTTTACTGTAATGTTTGGTGCAATAGCAGCTAGTTCTCTACCTTCTTTAATCATTCCTTCTGCATCAAGTGCAATAACCTCTGCACTTACTGATCCAGGAACAAGCTCTGTAATTTCTTTAAGACGCTCTGGAAAAGAAACATTTTTTTCTTTTGCTACTAAAGAAGGGTTTGTTGTAACCCCGTCAATTACTCCGAGTGAGTATGCTTCTTTAATTTCTTCCATATTCGCTGTATCAATAAAAAATTTCATCTATTTTCCCTCCAAATATTGAAAAGCGCAAGGCGCTGAGCTATCTGCGACAAGCATAAGACGAGCCGGCATAAAGGTTGTTCTTTAACCTTTATGATAGATTGGCTTATGACCTCGAGCCGATGGCGCCTGGAGCTAGACAGTTCTCAAAACAGAAAAACTTGGCATTCGCCAAGTCCTTCGACAAATACCTTTTGAACTTACTACTCAACTATATGAATGGAAACCGCCTCTTTCACAAAAGGCGGTTTCCATTTTCATCATGGCCTTTTAATAAGAAAAGAGCCTTTATATATAATCAATTTCTCCTCGGCGAAACTACATTCAGTCGGAGTTTTAACTCCCACTGAATGTAGTTAAGCTTTACCTGAAGAACCGAATTCACGCATTTTGCCGATAACCGTTTCTTTAATCGTCTCACGTGCCGGTCCTAGATATTTTCGTGGATCGTAAATGTCTGGATTTGCAGCTAATACTTCACGAACACGTTTTGCAGAAGCGATTTGGTTCTCAGTATTAACATTAATCTTAGCTGTTCCTAAGGAAATCGATTTTTGAATATCCTTCGTTGGAATTCCTGTTCCACCATGAAGAACGAGGGGTACACCCGTAATATTTCCAATCTCTTCCATTTCCGCAAAACCAAGATTTGGTTCACCTTTATATGGACCGTGTACGGATCCCAGGGCAGGAGCTAAGCAATCGATTTTTGTTCGTTTTACAAGCTCTTCACATTCTTTTGCATCCGCATAAATAACTCCATCAGCTACTACATCATCTTCTTGACCGCCAACAGTACCTAATTCAGCTTCTACAGAGACCCCTTTTGCATGTGCATATTCTACTACTTTAGAGGTCGTTGCAATATTTTCTTCAAACGGATCGTGTGATGCATCAATCATAACTGAAGTGAAGCCAGCATCAATTGCTTCTTTACATTTTTCAAAGCTTGAGCCATGGTCTAAATGAATGGCTACAGGCACAGTGATTTTATAGTCTTCAAGTAGTCCTTCGACCATTTTTACAACCGTTTTGAAACCGCCCATATATCGAGCCGCCCCTTCGGACACACCAAGAATAACTGGGGATTTCTCTTCCTCTGCAGCTTGAAGAATCGCTTGAGTAAACTCAAGATTATTTAAGTTGAATTGACCAACTGCATAGCCTTCTGCTTTTCCTTTGTTAAGCATTTCAGTCATTGAAACTAAAGGCATTTTTCTTCCTCCTTATTCATGATCGTTTCTTTTATGCAAAATAAGCATTTTCTTTAAACCTTCCCTTATTTAGGGTGATATATGTATTTGAGCTATCTTGCAAAAAGCAAAACCGATCCGATAGAATTCACTTGTATCATATCAAAATGGAAAAAGAATTGCTATTAATCCATTGTTTTTTCTACAAAACAAAAATTTGCCCGTATTCCTACTAGGCAAATTTAGACTTGTACAGAAAACAGTTATGAGCATCTACTCACAACCCTCTATTATTTACAGAAAAGACCTCAGCTGTTATGTATTAAAGTGATCTACTGACTGGAAGATATTTTTTCACCGCACCACGAATATCATCAATATCAAAAGGCTTGGCAAAATGAGTCATAGCCCCCAAATCCTTCGCTTCTCGAATCATGTCCAATTCACCATAGGCAGTCATAATAATTACACGAATATCTTGGTCAATAACCTTCATTCTTTTTAAAATTTCAATGCCATCCATTCCAGGTATTTTCATATCGAGCAGAACTAAATCAGGAGCATGCTTTGTGACAATTTCAAGAGCCTGTACACCATTGGCAGCTTGGTAAGTATCGTATCCTTCCTTTTGCAAAACCTCATTGAGTAAAATACGAATGCCAAATTGATCATCAACAATTAATATTTTCCCCTTCATTAAGCCACCTCTTTTCATTATGTCAAAGAATTGTTTTCACCCAGTATGTGATTGTTGGCCAAACATTATTTCTCCCCTCCTTATAAGTTCTAGCGTCACATAGTAAAATCCTTCCTATTTTTTAAAATAGAAACCGAAATTTTACGTTTCTGTTACAATTTCATATAATAGAGCAAGGCGAATTTGATTCTATAGATGGCGGTGCAATAATTCATGTTAAAAATGTTTTCAACTCAAGTTTTAGGGGTGTTTAATAGACTTCAATCTCAGGAAGACCTGATGATGGAGGATAGTGCTCGACTACTTGCTCAAGCCATTGTTGGAAGCGGTAGAGTATTTATTTTTGCCACTAGAGAAATGAAGGCTGTTGCTTTTGAAGCAACAGAAAGTCAAGAACCTCTAAAAAACACTTTTATTTGGAACGAAGATCATCGTGAACTTTTCGAAACAGATCGATTTTTAATCGTAACGAGATATTCTACTGATAAAGAAGCGGTTGAAATGGGTAAACGACTTGCTGATAAAGGAATTCCATTTGGGGCCATTTCCACAGATCTTGCAAATGGACAGGAAAGCATTGTTGATTTGGCCGATGTTCATATTGATTTAAAGCTAATAAAGGGGCTATTACCTGACGAAGATGGAAACCGTTTCGGCTACCCTGCTTCAATGGCAGCTTTATTTGTCTATTACGGCATAAAATTTATTATCGATGAGATTTTAGCAGAATATGAATAAGAAAAGCGCAAGCGCCTTGTTTATCGCCGTACAAACTGGAAGGGCTTCGACTGAGATAAAGGAATCACGAAGAGCTATAGCGATTCGATGATGACTTATCGTAGGGAGGAGACCTGAAGTTTGCTAGGCGATAGGCGCTTGCGCTAGACACTCGTCAAGTTCAAAAGTTGTACTTTCTTATCTTTTTAAAGAAGGGCAGTTCAAAAGTGTTTCTCACTTTGAACTGCCCTTTTTTCTTTATTGTTTATGTGTTAATGAAGCACCTACAAAATCACGGAATAATGGTTGTGGACGTGTTGGTCTTGAAATAAATTCCGGGTGGAATTGTGCTGCCACAAACCAAGGGTGATCTTTAATTTCAATAATTTCTACAAGACGGCCGTCTGGGCTCGTACCTGAGAATACAAAGCCTGCATCTTCCATCTCTTGACGGTAATGATTATTAAACTCATAGCGATGACGGTGACGCTCATACACCACTTCATCTTGATATGCCTCATAGGCTTTTGTATTTTCAGCTAATTTACAAGGCTGGATTCCTAATCTTAATGTGCCTCCAAGATCTTCTACATCCTTTTGCTCTGGAAGTAAATCGATAATTGGATGAGCAGTACTTGGATCAATCTCAGCAGAGTGAGCACCTTTTAAGTTAAGAACATTGCGGGCAAATTCAACAGATGCTAACTGCATACCTAGACAAATGCCGAGGAATGGCTTTTTCTGTTCACGTGCATATTGAATTGCAAGGATTTTTCCTTCGACACCACGGTCACCAAATCCACCTGGAACAAGAACTCCATCCACTTCACTTAAGAGATCTGCAACATTTTCTTTAGTTACATCTTCTGCATTAATCCATTTAATATCAATTTCTGAATCATGCGCATATCCAGCATGTTTTAATGCCTCAACAACAGAAATATAGGCATCTTGAAGCTCCACATATTTACCAACAAGTGCGATTTTTGTTGTTTTTGTAAGGCTTTGTACTTTATTTACAAGTTGCTTCCATTCTGTCATATCTGCATCACCGCAAATTAGCTTTAAATGAGAGCAAACAATGCTATCAAGATTCTGAGCCTGTAGTGCAAGCGGAATAGAATATAATGTATCCGCATCCTGACACTCGATAACCGCATCTTTATCGATATCACAGAATAAAGCAAGCTTGTCCTTCATGTCTTGAGAAATTGGCATTTCTGTACGAACGACAATCACATTCGGCTGAATCCCTAAGCTTCTCAATTCTTTTACACTATGCTGAGTCGGCTTTGTTTTCATTTCTCCTGCAGCTTTAATATAAGGAACTAATGTACAGTGAATGTACATTACATTATCTCGACCGATATCACTTTTAATTTGGCGGATTGCTTCTAAAAATGGCAATGATTCAATATCGCCTACTGTTCCACCAATTTCTGTAATGACTACATCTGAATTTGTTTCGTGACCTGCACGGAACACTCTTTCCTTGATTTCATTCGTAATATGAGGAATGACTTGAACGGTTCCCCCATTATATTCCCCGCGTCGCTCTTTTCTAAGAACTGTAGAATAAATCTTTCCTGTTGTTACACTGCTATACTTTGTTAAATTAATATCAACAAATCGCTCGTAGTGACCTAAGTCTAGATCAGTTTCCGCTCCGTCAGCAGTCACATATACCTCTCCGTGCTGGTAAGGACTCATTGTTCCTGGATCCACGTTAATATAGGGATCGAATTTTTGAATCGTCACACTTAGGCCCCTGTTTTTTAAGAGGCGTCCAAGCGAAGCAGCTACAATCCCTTTTCCTAGTGACGACACTACGCCACCTGTTACAAAAATATACTTCGTCATTTTTATTCCCCCTCATCAGTAGTTTGTACATTTTAGCTTTTATTTAAAGACATAATTAAAAATTCATTATGATAGCCGAAACATCAAATACGCTCGATTATTTTAGGGGTAAAAAAAACAAAAAACGCCCCGCTTACTTATCAAAAGTAAGGGAGCGCTATACGGCGTCTAATAAAACGTTCCTTTTTTAAGGAGCCCAAAAATGATTCTACAAGCCTCCAGTAGAAAAGTCAAGATGCTAAAACGAAACTTCTTTTATCTAAAGCTTACTTTTCCTACCAATATTACTTTATAAAAATCACTGGATTTAAACTCAGGTGAAGTCCTATAAGTCTTCTTCCTCATCTTCATCTAAATCGTCTTCTTCCTCAAGCTCTTCATCAACTAATTCATATTCCTCTTCATCTTCTAGTAGATCATCATCTTCAAGATCTTCTTCTAAATCTTCAACGTCGAGTAAATCGTCTTCAAGTAAATCCTCTTCATCTTCTTCTTCAAAATCATCTAATTCGTCGAATTCTAGATCGTCCTCATCTAAATCATCGAAATCTAGATCGTCTTCATCTTTAAGCTTTTTCGCTTTTTTCTTCTTCGGTTTAATTATCGTAACAACTTCTTCTTCCACTTGTTCAATTGGATACCAAACACGAAGACCCCAACGGTTATCTCCTAATCCTAAGAATCGACCATCAATATTCAAGTCTGTATAGAATTGAGATATTTTTGCTTTTACCTCGTCTTCTGATAGCTCTAAAAGAGTTGTAATCTCATCCATTATTTCTTTAAAAGGTGCCGCTTCTTTTTTACCTTTCAAAAATTCGTATGCTATTTCAATTAAAGACATTTCCTTCAGTTGTTCCTTTGAGTATGCTTGTAAACTCAATATAGACACTTCCTTTCCCTATGTAACCCTATTAAATGAAGTTCAAAAAGTCCGAGAAAAATAGCTGTCTAATTTACTAGCACAGGAAGTGCTGATCCGACGTTCTCCACAGGACGTGGAGATTGGCAATCGAGCTACTGTAGCTTTCTCCTGTGCTCGGAGATGCGTTTCCTAGAACTTCTCGGCACTTTTCGTCTCCTTTTTGAACAGATATTAAATATCCTCTAAAATTGCATATTCTTCATTATAAACAAAATTTAAAGGTTTATGCTAGCTATACTTATCGTTTCCATTCCCTTTTTTCTCACCAACGTTTTCTTCGGTTTTTTTTGAGAGCTGAATATAAGCTTGAATAAAAAAATAAATGGATAATAATAAAAATGCAATTGCACCCAGCTGTCTTTGGTAAAGATAATAAGTTCCGAAAATAATCATCATGATGACAATAAAAATTAACATTTTTTTCACTTTTCACACATCCTGCATTTGTTATCAATGCGGTATACATTCAGCCCTCTGCTACATCGATTATATAAGATTTGGTATTAGTTGTATATTATAGAAATGGTAACTTCTGTTTAAAAAATAAATGGGCCTGCAGCTATGCTGCAAGCCTTCTTGGTAGCATGTAGGGTTGCAAACCTATCATACACTTACATATTCCGTCGGTATTGCCCGCCTACTTCGTAAAGAGCTTGAGTAATTTGACCAAGGCTTGATACTTTAACGGTTTTCATTAATTCGGCAAAAATATTGCCTCCGCTTACGGCAGCTTCCTTCAACTGCTTAAGTGCTACTTCTGATTTATCTTTATTTTGCTGTTGGAAACTACGAAGGTTATTAATTTGTGTTTCTTTTTCTTCCTTCGTCGCTCTCGCAAGCTCCATATTATTCAGCTCCTCCTCAGAAGGAGGGTTAGGATTTAAATAGGTGTTTACGCCAATAATCGGTAATTCGCCAGAATGCTTCTTCATTTCATAGTACATTGATTCATCTTGAATTTTTCCACGTTGATACTGGGTTTCCATCGCACCGAGCACACCGCCGCGATCATTGAGTCTTTCAAATTCCTGCAATACCTGCTCTTCAACGAGATCTGTCAATTCATCAATGATAAATGCACCTTGAAGTGGATTTTCATTTTTCGTTAACCCATGCTCTTTCGTAATAATCATTTGAATGGCCATCGCACGGCGAACGGATTCCTCAGTCGGCGTCGTAATGGCCTCATCATAAGCATTTGTATGAAGTGAATTACAATTATCCTGTAATGCCATTAACGCCTGAAGCGTCGTACGAATATCATTGAAATCAATTTCCTGCGCATGAAGGGAACGACCAGATGTTTGAATATGATATTTCAGCTTTTGACTACGTTCGTTTGCTCCATACTTATCTCTCATGACAGTTGCCCAAATACGGCGAGCTACACGACCAAGCACCGTATATTCTGGATCGAGTCCATTTGAGAAGAAGAACGATAAATTCGGTGCAAAATCGTCAATTTTCATACCCCTGCTTAAATAATATTCAACATACGTAAATCCATTCGCGAGCGTGAATGCAAGCTGAGAAATTGGATTCGCTCCTGCTTCAGCGATATGGTAGCCTGAAATCGAAACAGAGTAATAGTTCCGAACCTTTTCATCAATGAAATATTGTTGAATATCCCCCATCATGCGAAGCGCAAATTCGGTAGAAAAAATACAGGTATTCTGTCCTTGATCTTCTTTTAAAATATCTGCCTGAACCGTTCCGCGGACCGTTTGTAATGTAAGTGAACGGACCTCAGCGTATTCTTCTTCAGTAAGGGTTCTGCCAAGCTCCTTCTCTTTAGACTCTACTTGCTGCTCGATCGCAGTGTTCATAAACATCGCTAAAATAATCGGTGCGGGACCATTTATCGTCATCGAAACAGAAGTTGAAGGATGGCAAAGATCGAATCCAGCATATAGCTTTTTCATATCATCTAACGTACAAATACTGACCCCACTCTCGCCTACCTTGCCATAAATATCTGGGCGATAATCAGGATCCTCTCCATAAAGGGTAACAGAATCAAAGGCTGTGCTCAGACGCTTCGCAGAATCATCCTTCGATAAATAGTGGAAACGACGATTCGTTCTTTCTGGCGTTCCTTCCCCCGCAAACTGTCTTTTCGGATCTTCTCCCTCACGCTTGAATGGGAATACACCAGCTGTATAAGGAAATGCACCTGGAACATTCTCACGATAGACCCATCGAATAATTTCTCCGTAATCTTTGTATTTAGGAAGAGCAACCTTCGGAATACTTAAGCCGGATAAGCTTTTTGTTTTTAAAACCGTAATGATTTCCTTATCGCGAATTCGCGTCACAAACTGTTCCCCTGCGTATTTATTCTGTAAACTCTCCCAGTTTGCAAGAATGTTCTTTGTTTCAGCTGTCAGCATTGCTTCTGTATTCTTCTTGATTTGTTCTAATGTAGCAACAATCTCATCATTTCCAACACTTTCTTTTACCGCATCCATTGCACCTTCAAGTTGAAATAGCTTACGGGCAAGATTCGCCTGCTCTTCTGCCTTGCGATGATAATGACGAACTGTTTCCGAAACTTCCCTTAAATAATAGCGCTGCTCGTTCGGAATGATAATATTTTGCTTTTCGACAATCGAATTTTTTGTAAAATGAGTATGCCAATCTAAGCTAGCTTTTTCGTTTAATTTTTCAATAATTGCTGCAAAGACTGCGTTCGTACCTGGATCATTGAATTGGCTAGCAATCGTTCCGTATACTGGCATCTCATCGGAGTCTTTTTCGAATAGCATATGACTTCTTTGGTATTGCTTCTGAACTTGGCGTTTAGCATCCTCAGAGCCTTTGCGTTCAAATTTATTGATGACAATCAAGTCTGCATAATCAATCATGTCAATTTTTTCGAGCTGAGTAGGCGCACCAAATTCACTCGTCATGACATAAATAGAAACGTCGCAAATTTCAGTTATTTCCGCATCCCCTTGCCCAATACCACTCGTTTCTACAATGATTAGGTCAAAGCCTACCGCCTTTACAACAGAAATAGCATCCTTAATAGCAAGTGAAAGCTCACTTTTCGATTTACGTGTGGCTAAGCTTCGCATATAAACACGAAGGTTAAATATGGCATTCATGCGAATACGGTCCCCAAGCAAAGCACCACCTGTTTTCTGCTTTGTCGGGTCAACTGATAAAATCGCAACCTTCTTTTCCGGAATTTCATTGATAAATCTGCGAATGAGTTCATCTGTTAAAGAGCTCTTTCCCGCTCCACCCGTACCTGTAATTCCTAGAACCGGAACTTGTTTTTCTAAAGTTTTTACTTTTTCCATGACAGAGTCAAGTGCAGCTGCCGTTTCTTTTTCAGCGCTTACATGGTTCTCGGCTATTGTAATTAGCTTGGCGATGGCATTAACCTCACCCTCTAACAGCTTCTCAATATGCTCTGCTGCCTCAGGATTAAAGGTTGGAAAGTCGCATTCCTCTATCATGATATTGATCATGCCTTGAAGACCAGACGTCCTTCCATCCTCTGGGGAAAAGATTCTTGCAATCCCGTAATCATGGAGCTCCTTTATTTCCTTCGGGATGATAACTCCGCCTCCACCGCCATAAATCCGAATATGGGAAGCTCCTCTCTCTTTTAAAAGGTCGTACATATATTTAAAATACTCAACATGCCCTCCTTGATAGGAGGATATTGCTATTCCTTGAACATCCTCTTGAATCGCCGCATTCACTACTTCTTCCACTGAGCGATTATGACCAAGATGGATAACCTCTGCCCCACTTGCTTGAATAATTCTTCGCATAATATTAATCGAGGCATCGTGACCATCAAACAAACTTGAAGCCGTCACAAACCGAACATGATTCTTTGGTTTATAAACTGTACTCATTGCTCTCCCCCTCTATTGAAATGCGTAAGCGCCTTCGGAACAATTAAAGAGCAAATTGTTCCTGCGATGTTAATTCAAAGTAGCTTTCCTTTGTGCTCACCCCCGACAAGCATAAGACGAGCCTCTCGGAAAGGTGGTTCTTTACCTTTCTGGGAGGATTGGCTTATGACCTCGAGGGGGTAGGCGCTGGAGCTGGACAATTCTCCAACTTCAAAAACTTATACCTTCTTTTCCTACTAGAAAAAATTAGCGTTCTCCAATTTTGCTTTGTTTTGAACAATTGACTGCTCTAAACCTTGAAACAGCAAGTCCGTCTGTAGTTTTATATAATCATCAATCGAGTACATTTTTTTCAAGGTCCAGCGGCGAAAGGCCCACATCTGTCCTTGGACAAAAATATTATGGGCAATCATTTTTATCTTTTCCTCTGGCAATTCCAATTCCCCTGTCTCCACACATCGTCGTATTGCATGTTCAAACATTCCTACCATTTCAATTTCTTTTTTTAACACATATGGGAGAGCATCCTTGGATAACGATTTTACTTCTTGATACATGACAAGAACCTCATCCTGCATCTCATCGACAACCCTAAAGTAATCAGCAATACCAAGCCGTAGGCTTTCAAGTGTCCCTTCATTTGGGTCAAGGTTTTTTTGAAGACGTTCACTTACCTGGTCATAAATACTATCGCAGACAAGATATAGAACGTCCTCCTTTGTTCGAATATATTCATACAAAGTTCCGATGCTAAAACCAGCTGCTTTTGCAATTTCTCTTGTTGTTGTCCGATGAAACCCTTTTTGAATGAAAAGGGTTACCGCTCCTTTTATCATTTGATCGCGCCTTTTTTTCACAAGGCGTTCATCCTTAACGGAAGCGAGTACTTCACGTTTCTTCATTGTATCAACCGCCTTTTTTAAATCCGAAAAAAATATGTGTTTCATACCTGTTGATTTCCGCGGAAGGCACTCGCTTTCCGCGGGCGGTCCGGGAGCCTCCTCGTCGCTATCGCTCCTGCGGGGTCTCCCTTTGACACGCTTTTCCCGCAGGAGTCTCGTGCCTTCCGCTGCAATCAACAAGATGGCCATATTAACAGTGAGCTTTACATATCCTTCTATTTCGTTAGCATCCGTGAGATAACAAGACGCTGAATCTCCTGGGTTCCTTCGTATATTTGAGTAATTTTTGCATCACGCATGAATCGTTCAACGGGATAATCCTTCGTGTACCCATAGCCACCGAAAACTTGCACAGCTTCTGTCGTAACCTTCATAGCTGTATCACCTGCAAGTAATTTAGACATAGCTGATTCTTTTCCATATGGGAGCCCAGCAGATTCTAACCAAGCTGCTTGGTAGGTTAGTAGTCTAGATGCTTCGATACTTGTTGCCATATCTGCAAGCTTAAAGCCGATTCCTTGCTGGGCGGCAATTGGCTTACCGAATTGATGGCGCTCCTTAGCATATTCAACGGAAGCATCTAACGCACCTTGAGCAATACCTACGGCTTGTGCAGCAATGCCATTACGACCGCCATCAAGCGTCATCATGGCGATTTTGAAGCCTTCGCCTACGTTTCCTAATACATTCTCTACCGGCACTTTACAGTTATCAAACATAATTTCCGTCGTGGGTGAGGAACGAATTCCGAGTTTTTTTTCCTTTTTGCCAACAGAGAAACCTTCGAAGCCTGCCTCAACGATGAATGCCGTTGTTCCTCTTTGTTTTTCAGCAGGGTCTGTTAAAGCAAATACGACATAAATGTCAGCAATACCACCATTTGTTATGAAAATTTTGGAGCCATTTAAAACATAATGATCACCATCAAGGCGTGCAGTTGTTTTCATTCCACCTGCATCGGAACCGCTTCCCGGTTCTGTTAACCCATACGCACCTATTTTTTCCCCTAATGCCATCGGCTTTAAATATTTTTGCTTTTGCTCCTCGCTACCAAACTTATAGATTGGCCAGCCAGCAAGTGAGGTATGAGCGGAAAGCGTAACCCCTGTTGAAGCACATACCCTCGATAACTCTTCTACAGCGATGCAGTATGCCAAGTAGTCGCTTCCAATGCCACCATATTCTTCTGGCCATGGAATCCCTGTTAAGCCTAGCTCTGCCATTTTATCGAAAATCTCACGGTCAAAACGTTCTTCCTCATCTCGTTCTGCCGCTGTTGGGGCTACTTCATTTTTTGCAAAATCGCGGACCATTTTTCTAATCATTTCATGTTCTTCTGATAATTGAAAATTCATGTGTACTTCCCCCATTATTAGAATGATATTTGTGTGTGTATACAAAATCGTTGTCGGATTCATTGAGCAAGCCTCGATGTAACGAAGTAATCGTAAGCGCAGGGAAATGAAGCCGACGAAATTTTACATACAAAGTTGTGAGTAGATGTTTTTATACAAAGTTAGAGATATTTACTGATAACGATTCGCTGAATTTCACTCGTACCTTCATATATTTCCGTAATTTTTGCATCTCGGAAGTAGCGTTCAACTGGATAATCTTCCGTATAGCCATAGCCTCCAAAAACCTGGATTGCTTCTGTTGTCACGTCCACCGCTGTTTTTGAAGCAAAAAGCTTTGCCATAGAAGCTTCCTTTCCACACTTAATCCCCATTTGTCGAAGATTAGCCGCACGATAGATTAGTAGCTTTGATGCTTCAACAGCTGTTGCCATATCTGCAAGCTTAAAGCCAATAGCCTGCTGGGTAGCAATTGGTTTACCGAATTGAACACGTTCCTTTGCATAGGCTGTTGCCGCTTCAAGAGCCGCTTCTGCAATACCTAGTGCTTGTGCAGCAATACCAATTCGACCGACCTCTAAATTTGCCATTGCAATTTTAAACCCTTCACCTTCTTCTCCTAAAAGGTTGGCTACTGGAACTCTCATATCCTCAAAGCTTAGCTGAACCGTTCTCGATCCATGTAAACCCATTTTCTTTTCATCTTTACCGATAACTAAGCCTGGAGTATCCTTTTCGACTATAAAAGCAGATACTCCTTTGCTCCCAAGTGCTGGTGTAGTTAAAGCGAAAACGATATAGATGTCAGCTTCACCACCATTTGTAATAAAGACTTTGGAGCCGTTGATCACATAGTGGTCACCATCTTTAATTGCTTTTGACTTTAAGCTTCCCGCATCAGACCCTGCACTCGGTTCCGTAAGACAAAAAGCACCTAGGTATTCTCCAGAAGCAAGCTTTGGAACGTACCTTTGCTTTTGTTCTTCCGTTCCAAAATATAATATCGGGTTTGTTCCAACTGACGTGTGAACAGACAGAATAACACCAACAGTAGCGCTTATTTTAGAAATCTCGTTGATCGCGATAATATAGGATGTGAAATCCATTTCTGAACCGCCATATTGTTCAGGAACGGGAATTCCCATTAAGCCTAGGTCACCCATTTTCCCTAAAATTTCTCGTGGAAACTCCCCCTGCTCCATTTTTTCTACAAAAGGAGCAATTTCCGATTGGGCAAAATCTCGGACCATTTTTCTCATCATCATTTGTTCTTCTGTAAACGTTAAGTTCATTGCTTACCCCTCCGCTCTCACTCTAAGCTGAATGAAGTATCCCTTTATTCATAAGTGTAGAAGCCCCTGCCTGTTTTCCTTCCAAGCCAACCAGCTTTCACATATTTTCTAAGAAGTGGGCATGGGCGATATTTATCATCACCAAAGCCATCATGAAGTGTTTCCATGATATATAAACATGTGTCGAGTCCAATGAAATCAGCTAAAGTGAGTGGACCCATTGGATGATTCATCCCTAACTTCATAACCTCATCAATCGCTTCTTTCGTCGCAACCCCTTCATATAGTGTAAAAATGGCTTCATTAATCATGGGCATTAGCACTCTATTTGCGACAAATCCAGGAAAATCATTCACTTCAACAGGAACCTTTTTCAAAGTTTTTGTCATGTCTTCGATGGTTTTGTACACTTCATCCGCCGTTGCAATGCCGCGAATAATTTCTACTAGCTTCATAACTGGGACTGGATTCATAAAATGCATGCCGATTACTTTTTCTGGGCGGTTTGTCGCTGCTGCGATTTCTGTTATTGGCAAGGATGACGTATTGCTTGCTAGTATCGCATGCTCCGGTGCAATTTTATCAAGCTGGCTGAAAATCATTGTTTTTATTTCCATGTTTTCAACGGCAGCCTCGATAACTAAATCCACATCCTTTGCTTCGTTTAAATCAGTGGATGGAGTAAGGTTTCCGAGGATTTGTTCCATTTGATCAGCTGTTATTCGCTCTTTTTCAACCTGGCGAGATAGGTTTTTTCGGATGACTAAGAGCCCCTTCTCAACAATTTCTGGCTTAAGGTCATTAAGGAGTACGTGATAGCCCGCTTGAGCACATACTTGTGCAATCCCTGAACCCATTTGTCCGGCTCCAATGACCATAATTTTTTGTACATTCATTGATTCATCCCCCGTTCTGATTTGTTCAGCTACTGAAATATTTGGATAATGACCGATATATCTTGAAACTGATCGTTATATCTTGAAACTGACCGATATATCTTAAAACTGATCGTTATATCTTGAAAATGACCGATATATCTCGAAACTGACCGATATATCTCAAAAATGGCCGATATATCTTGAAACTGACCGATATATCTCAAAACTGACCGATATATCTTGAAAATGGCCAATATAATATTGAAAATGGATCAATTTTTTATAAAACTACTGAATTTTTTTGATATGGTCACATCCATTGTCATTTTGAACAGTAATGTATGTGGAACCTATTAGATACTAAAGTAGTTAGTTTTTTGGCACTTCAATCATAACTGCGTCACCTTGGCCGCCACCGCTGCAAATGGCGGCAATACCAATTCCGCCACCTCTTCGTTTCAACTCGTACATGAGCGTCAGAATAATCCTCGCACCACTTGCGCCAATAGGATGCCCAAGTGCAACCGCTCCTCCGTTTACATTCACTTTATTTTCATCAAGGTTTGCTATTTGTCCACTTGCTAGTGCCACTGCGGCAAAAGCTTCATTTATTTCAAATAAATCTATTTCATCCAATGCTTTCCCCGTTTTTCGTAATAGCTCATTAATGACAAGTCCAGGTGTTTTCGGAAAATCCTTTGCTTCTACCGCAATCGCCGCATGCCCGATAATGACAGCCGCAGGTTCTCTTCCTTCACGAATAGCTCTTTCCTCACTCATTAGCACTAATGCTGCAGCACCATCATTTACACCTGGCGCGTTTCCAGCGGTAATCGTTCCGTTAGCACCGAATACAGGTTTAAGCTTTGCTAATTTTTCAATCGAAGTATCTTTTCTTGGTGATTCATCCTCTGATATAACAATTGGCTCCCCTTTTCTTTGTGGAACCGTAACTGCTACGATTTCCTCAGCCAGCTTGCCTGTTTCCATAGCTGCAATCGCTAATTCATGGCTCCTGTAAGCCCAGCGATCCTGAGCTTCTCTTGGAATCTGCAACTCTTCTGCCACTTCGTTTCCGTAAGTCCCCATATGGACACCGGTAAAGCTGCAGCTTAGACCATCATGTGTCATTAAATCCAAAACTTGCGCATCGCCCATCCGCAAACCCCAACGTGCATTAGGTAGGAAATATGGAGCATTACTCATTGATTCCATCCCACCTGCGACAATGACCTCATCATCACCTGCTCGAATGATTTGATCTCCGAGAGTCACACTCCGCATCCCTGAAGCACAAACCTTATTGACCGTTTCAGTCTTTACCTCCCACGGCAAACCAGCTTTTCGAGCTGCTTGTCGAGAAGGGATCTGGCCTTGCCCTCCTTGAAGAACACTACCTAGGATAACTTCATCGACTTCTTCAGGTTTAACCCCTGCACGACTTAGTGCTTCCTTCACCGCTATACCACCAAGATCAGATGCTGAAAAACTGCTTAAGCCACCTGCAAATTTACCAAATGGTGTTCTTGCTCCGCCCAAAATTACCGTTTTCGCCATTCGAATCGCTCCTTTTCAACGTTTTTCGTTAAATTACATTAACTCTGCTAACTATCCTCAGTATGTGGACTAACAAAGTGACTGAACGCTCGCTCAGGATTGGTGTATAAAAAAAGAATTTTATTTCGAATAAACCATGTAAGCCTTTTCATTAAGAAAAATTACATGTAACATTTTTTCGAAAATTACCTTAATGCTTCTTATGCAAAATTGCTATAATTCTATTTTACTTTAAAATTCACAAAAATTAAAACACTTTGCTGAAAATTCCTAAAAATCAATTATAGGCAGCTAACGCTGAAGCTAATTAGCTACCTATAATTTTTATGGTTTATCGCAGATTTTCAAGCTGTATGCTCACAACTAACTCTAGATCCACTTATGAAACGAGAGTTTGTTTATCACCAATGACTGCTTTCTCTAAAATTTCTGCTACGTCATAAGTATGAACCGTTTCTTCTACTTCCTTCGCCTTCGTTCCATCAGAAAGCATCGTTAAACAATAAGGACAGCCTGAGCTAATGATGGAAGGATTAACTGCTAGAGCTTGTTCAGTCCGAGTTACGTTAATCCTATGACCCGTTTCTTCCTCCATCCACATTAATCCACCACCTGCTCCACAGCACATACCTGTATCGCGATTTCTTTCCATCTCAACGAGCTTAACTCCTGGAATTACTTTTAAAATTTCGCGTGGTGGATCGTACACCTCGTTATAGCGACCTAAATAACAGGAATCATGGAATGTAATCGTTTCGTTTACTTCAAATTGTGGCTTTAACAGACCGTCCTTCACTAATTTATGCAGAACTTCTGTATGATGATAGACTTCTGCCTGTAGGCCGAAATCAGGATATTCATTTTTGAAAATATTATAGGCATGAGGATCAATTGTAACGATTTTCTTTACTTCATTCTTCTCGAATTCCTCAATGTTCTTTGTAGCTAGCTCCTGGAATAAGAACTCATTTCCAAGGCGTCTTGGTGTGTCACCTGAGTTCTTTTCCTTATTTCCAAGAATGGCAAACTTCACGCCCGCTTCATTCATTAGTTTTGCAAAGGAAAGGGCAATTTTTTGGCTACGGTTGTCAAATGAACCCATTGAGCCAACCCAGAAGAGATATTCGAACTCTTCTCCAGCTTTTTTCACTTCTTTTACTGTTGGAATATGAACATCCTCGCGTGCTTCACGCCAATTTTCTTTTTCTTTACGGTTAAGGCCCCAAGGGTTTCCTTGACGTTCGATATTGGTCATGGCGCGTTGTGCATCGGCATCCATTTTTCCTTCTGTTAATACGAGAAAACGGCGAAGATCGATAATTTTTTCTACATGCTCGTTCATGACTGGACATTGGTCTTCACAGTTTCGGCAAGTCGTACACGCCCAAATTTCCTCTTCTGTGATGACATCCCCAATTAAGCTTGGGCTATAAGCAAGCCCTGCAGCAGCTTCCTCCGCTCCTTTTCCTGAAGCCGATAATGCAAGCTGATTACCAAGTGTATTAGAAAAAGCAAAGTTTGGAACCCAAGGCTGCTTAGAAGTGACTGAAGCACCATGATTGGTTAAATGATCACGCAGCTTCAAAATCAAATCCATTGGCGAAAGCATTTTTCCAGTTCCAGTTGCAGGACACATATTTGTACAGCGTCCACACTCAACGCAAGCATAGAAGTCGATCATTTGCGCTTGAGTAAAATCTTCTATTTTTCCAACCCCGAAGGATTCTTGTGTTTCATCCTCAAAATCGATTTTCGTTAATTTTCCTGGATTATCCAGGCGATTGAAATATACGTTTACTGGGCCCGCAATTAAGTGTGCATGTTTACCTTGGGGAACATATACAAGGAACATGAGTAGGAATAGTAAGTGAACCCACCATGATAGATAGAAAACGACAATGGCGGAGGTTTCACCCATCCAAGAAAAAGCACCCGCTATGAGCGAAGCAACTGGCTCGCTCCAAACCGCTTCTTCCCCATGCCAAATCATGCTCATTCCATTACCAAGTAGAACAGAAAGCATTAATCCACCGATAAAAATAAGGACAATCCCTGATTTAAAGCCTCTTTTAAGACGAACGAGCTTCTCGATGTAACGGCGATAAAATGCCCAAACGACAGCTACAAGAATGGTTAACGTGACAATTTCCTGAAAAAATGTAAATGCTGGATACAATGGGCCCAGTGGTAAATGTGCCCCCGGCTTAATGCCCTTAATAATAAAATCAATTGCCCCAAATTGAACGAGGATAAAACCATAGAAAAACATGACATGAATAATGCCGCTTTTCTTGTCCTTAAATAGTTTTTTCTGTCCAAATACATTAACCCAAATTTTATTGAGTCGCTCTTTTACATTATTATCGAATTCTACCTTTTTACCGAGCTTGATATATTCAATTCTCGTTTTTACAACATAGACAAATAGATTGACTGCATAGGCAGTGACAAGGAGAAAAGCGATTAAATTAATCCATAACAACCCGTTCATTATGTGTAGCGCCCCTTTCGTAAACTCCCCTTCTGATTAACAAAAACTTTTTAATACATATAATTTTCAGAAATTATTATATGCTTCTATTATATTATGAATGAGCATTCAGTCAACTGGTTTTTAGAAATTTTCACATAACTCATTATAGAATTGTGGGAAAAGGAGATACTAGTCTACATACCATTTTTTACAAAAAGCTGCTAAAAGTCGGGAGCCATTCACTTTGTTTATATTCCTTATAATCATGTTTATTATCGCCGCCATCGTCATATGGCTGACGATCGATTTTACATTAGGACGAAAAAAACATTATAAAAAGCTAAAACACAACGACTATCCTTTCCGTGAAAGCCATTTCTCCCCTTTTGCAAAGGGCCCTGAATTATTTACTGACCTTTTTTCTGAATTAAAAAAAGCGAAGCAGCATATTCATATTCAATTTTATATCGTTAAGGATGACGAAATTAGTAGAGAGTTTTTAGGAATATTGAAAAAAAAGGCTCGCGAAGGAGTGGAAGTTCGCCTGTTGCTAGATTGGCTGGGAAGTTTTCCGATTAAGAAAAAAATAGTCCAGGATTTGAAAAAGCATGGGATTGAATTCTCCTTTTCACAAAAGCTTAAATTGCCATTTCTTTTTTATTCACTTCAAACGAGAAATCATCGAAAAATTACCGTTATTGACGGAAAGATTGGCTATATCGGTGGGTTTAATATTGGAAAAGAATATATTGATCTCGATTCTAAATTAAGTCCCTGGCGTGATTATCATTTAAAGGTTACCGGGGAAGGAGTGGCTGATTTACAACTACATTTCTTAGCAAACTGGGACGAAGAATTAAAAATAAATTTGTTGAATGAGGCAGTTTATTTTCCTGTTCAACAGAAAGGGCCGTCAAAGCACAAGATCATTCCCTCGAAGGGGCCTTTTTTGGAAAATACTTTTTCATCATTAATTTGCCATGCAAAAAAAAGCATCATTATCGGTACGCCGTATTTTATTCCAAGTCCTGCATTATTAGGTGAATTACAATCGGCACTCAGAAGAGGCGTCAAGCTTACAATCATTGTTCCAAAAACAGCCGATCATTTACTTGTGAAAGAGGCGTCCTATCGATATTTAAGAATACTTATTCAGGACGGAGCAAGAGTCTATCAATTTTTGAACGGCTTTTATCATGCAAAAATTATTATTATTGATGATGAAATTTGTGATGTTGGAACTGCCAATTTCGATAGGCGGAGTCTTTTCTTAAATTACGAAATTAACTGTTATATTTACGACCGCCCTTTTGTAAATCAAATGCTAGCGATTGTTCAAAAGGATATTCTTGATTCAAAGTCTTTGACTCTAAGCGAGCTCAACCGTCCTAATTTCATTCGTTCCTGCAAGGAATTCGTAGCGAGACTAGCTGCACCCTTACTTTAAAAATAAAGCTGGCACATATAAGGGTTCTTCGCTAAATACGAAGGACTCTTTTATGTGCCAGCCTATTTTTATGCGTCTATGATTACATTTTCTCTGGAGCAGAAACACCAATTAATGTAAGAGCATTTTTCAATGTCGTTTGGACTGCTTTAATCAAGCCAAGACGAGCGAGCGTTCTTTCTGGATACTCTGTATCTAGAACCTTCTCAGCATTGTAGAAGCTATGGAAAGTAGAAGCCAAATCGAAAATGTAATTAGTGATTCGATGTGGCAAACGCTTTTGTGCTGCTTCAGCAACAGCTTGTGGGAATTCACCAAGCTTCTTTAAGACATCTATTTCTTTTTCTGCAGCTATCAATGAAAAATCAGCGCTGCTATCGATTGACATTCCTTGCTCCTCTGCTTGGCGTAAAATACTTGAAATCCGCGCATGCGCATATTGAGCATAGTAAACTGGATTTTCGTTCGATTCAGAAACAGCTAAGTCTAAATCAAAATCCATATGTGTATCAGCACTTCTCATCGCAAAGAAATAACGAGTAGCATCTAAGCCAACCTCTTCAACTAGGTCACGCATCGTTACAGCTTTCCCTGTACGCTTACTCATTTTCATTTTTTCACCGTTTTTATATAAATGAACGAGTTGAATAATTTCCACTTCTAGTGCTTCGCGATCATAGCCAAGCGCTTGAATAGCAGCCTTCATCCGCGGAATATAGCCGTGGTGGTCTGCTCCCCAAATATTTATTAGCTTTTCAAAACCGCGCTCTAGCTTGTCTTTATGGTAAGCAATATCAGGTGTTAAATACGTATAAGAGCCGTCATTTTTAATTAAAACACGATCTTTATCATCGCCAAATGTCGTAGAGCGGAACCATGTTGCACCGTCTTCCTCGTAAATATGCCCGTTGCTTTTTAGCGCTTCTAAAGCCGTATCAATTTTTCCATTATGGTATAAGGAAGTTTCTGAATACCAAACATCAAATGGCACACGGAATTCTTCTAAATCGGCTTTAAGCTTAGCCATTTCAACTTTTAATCCATATTCACGGAAGAAATCAAAGCGTTCTTTTTCATCAACATGAACATATTTATCACCAAACTCTTCTGCAAGCTGCTTACCAATTCCGATGATATCTTCCCCATGGTAGCCGTCCGCTGGCATTTCCTTGTCTAGGCCTAATGCTTGGAAATAGCGAGCTTCAACAGAGTACGCAAGATTGTTAATCTGATTACCCGCATCATTAATATAATATTCTCTCGATACATCATAGCCTGCTTTTTCAAGAATATTACATAATGAGTCACCAACAGCTGCACCACGGGCATGTCCAAGGTGAAGGTCACCAGTTGGATTCGCAGAAACGAACTCTACTTGAACTTTTTGTTTGCCTCCGACATTCGTTTCTCCATACTTACTACCGGCTTCTAGGATGGTTGGGATTAAGTTCGTTAAATATTTATTATCCATATAAAAATTGATAAATCCCGGACCAGCAATTTCAATTTTTTCAATGGAAGCTTTGTTTTGATCGAAGTTAGCAATTAGCTCCTCAGCAATCATTCTTGGTGCCTTTTTCGCCACACGAGCAAGCTGCATCGCCATATTTGTTGAATAATCACCATGCGCTTTTTCCTTCGGGCTTTCTAAAATAACGGCAGGAATTTGTTCTTCCGTTGCCAAATTGGCTTTCAGAACAGCCGCTTTAATTTCATCTTTTAACGTTGCTTGCATTTGTTCTACAATATTCATTGTTCTTCCTCCTCTGTCTAGCCTTTAGCTTTCCTGATTAAAATTAACTTCTAAATGATATGTACCTGTATATGTACCTTGCATACTTAAATCATATAGAACTTCAATTGATCCTGCTTTAGTGTGTTCATCATATTGATGATGTAGCCGCTTCGTTAACGTTGTAATATCAAGCTCACCATAAGGAGTTGTATACTGTCCTCGAAGTCTCTTATTCATTTTAAAAGGCAACCTCATTTTGACAGCACCGCTTCGCATAATAAGACCGTCCTCGGCAGAGATTTTTATCGTCGTTTTGACCGGTGGCATGTTCTCTTCTAAAACCTCATCATATTGCAAATAGCGAGCATTTTCTTTTTTATAGTATTTGCCAAAAGTAATTAATTCAAAAGTTTCTTTTCTTTTTCCATCGTGTATGGCCGTTTTGACCGTAATTTTTACTTGAATTTGATCCTTTTGAGTTGTTGACAATACAGCCCACATCCTTTCATTTCATTATAGTGCAATTGGATGGCAGGTTCTACTTTATTTGCGCAACTCTTCACTATTATAAACGGAATATAGAAATGTGTAACACCGTTTTGATTTCTTGGAAAAAATGTTTAAAAACAGATAATTTTTTCAATACTAGGAAGAAGAGAGTTATATCTAAAGAGAGGGGGATAATTCACATGGAGCTCATGACGGATCAACGGTTTAGAAAAGCAAAGAAATATTTACGAGCACTCATATTTTTAAGTTTAATTGGATTTATTTTAGCAGCTGTTATGGGTATTGGCATTTTGTTATATGCAAAAACGCTTGGTCCACCACCACTAGCTGTCTCGCAATCAACTTTATTTTATGCTGAAAACGGAAAGATTATTGGCGAGAGCCACAACGGACAAAAGCGTTATTGGGTTCAGCTAAGTGATATCAGTCCCCATTTAATTGATGCCACCATTTCAATCGAAGACAAAAGATTTTATTCGCACCATGGCTTTGATTATAAAAGAATCGTCGGAGCTGTTATCGCAGATATAAAAGCAATGGCAAAGGTGCAAGGTGCGAGCACAATAAGCCAACAATATGCACGAAATTTATTTTTAGCTCATGAGAAAACGTGGCAACGGAAATTATTAGAAGCCTTTTATACGATTCGATTAGAGATGTTTTATTCAAAGCATGATATTTTAGAGGGCTATTTAAACACGATCTATTACGGACATGGAGCTTATGGAGCCGAAGCCGCTAGTCAATATTATTTTGGCAAAAATGCCAAAGAACTAACGATTGCAGAAGCGTCGCTACTTGCAGGGATTCCTAAAGGGGTAGGGATCTATTCCCCCTTTAATTCGCTAAAAAATGCAAAAGGGCGGCAACAAATTATTTTACAAACAATGATTACGAACGGTTATATTGATAAAAAGACGGCAGAGAATGCATGGAATGAACAACTAACTTTCATCGGTAAGCATGCCCATACACAAACAAAAATAGCTCCGTATTTTCAGGATGCCGTTCGTCACGCTTTAAAAACAGAACTGCAATTAGATGAGCGGACCATAGCATCAGGCGGCTTAAAGGTCTTTACAACTCTTGATTTAGCACAGCAGGAGATTGCTGAGCAAACAGTAGACAAATTAATCCCACAGCAATCAGTCATCCAAGTTGGCATGATTTCTATGGACCCGAAAACAGGGTATGTCAAAGCAATGGTTGGTGGGAGAAATTACGAGGATAGTCCGTTTAATCGAGCCGTACAAGCGATCCGTCAGCCCGGTTCGACAATGAAGCCATTGCTTTATTATGCTGCGCTCGAACACGGCTTTACTCCTGCTACAATGATGCGCAGTGAGCAAACGACGTTTCGATTTGAGGATGAAAGACCTGCTTATTCACCGAAAAACTTTAATAGTCAATATGCTAATGGGGACATAACAATGGCTCAAGCACTTGCTCTCTCAGACAATATTTATGCCGTAAAGACGCATTTATTTTTAGGAGAAAATGTCCTAGTCGAAACGGCGAAGAAATTTGGCATTCAAACAACAATGAACCCAGTTCCTTCGTTAGCACTCGGCACATCTGGCGTAAAGGTCATAGAAATGGCAAACGCTTATAGTTTACTTGCTAACGGGGGAAAGAAGATATCTCCTGTTCTAATCACACGGGTTGAAAATCATCGTGGGGAGATTATTTACGAGTACCAAAAAGAAGCGTTTCCTGTCTTGAAGCCTGATTTAGCTTATGTCACGGTAGAGATGTTGACTGGAATCTTTGATCCTAATCTAAATGGATACACAAGTGTAACTGGCAGCTCGATAATAAATAATATGACCCGACCTTATGCTGGAAAATCAGGTTCAACCGATACCGATAGCTGGATGATCGGCTTCTCACCACAACTCGTTACAGCTGTTTGGACAGGATACGATAAAGGCAAATCCATTACTTCAACAGTAGATAAAACGTTTGCGAAAAATATATGGATCAGGTTTATGGAGGACGCCCATAAAGATAAGCCCGTGAAAACCTTTAAACCAACAAAAGGTACGGTTGGTGTTTACATTAACCCTGAGAATGGAAAATTAGCTACAGATGAATGTCCAGTAAAGCGACTCACATACTTTGCTGTAGGAACGGAACCAACCGAATATTGTACAGAACATCTTATGAGCCAGGATAAACCAATTAAAAAAGAACAAACAAAGAAAAAGCCTTGGTATAAAAAGCTATTTAATTTGGGGAACTGAATAGTTTGCTCCAATCCTGCTAATTGAATTTACAATATTTTTCCTGTGTTTATTGTGATAAAATTAATTGCATCTAATTATTACTAGTTCATTTTCATCAACAAAAAACCTCAGAGGAAATTCCCCTGAGGTTTTTTGTGTCCTAGTTTTACCAGTGCGTTCACACTTGAAATTAGTTTACTTTCTTTATTTAATTTGAGCAAGTAGTTAGAAATTTTAGTCGACAAACTGTCATAATTTAGACATTTTTTTGAGTTTCTTGACTAATTTGCTTGTAAATCATCCTTAAGTTGTTGTACAGATCGTTCCCACATGCCAGCATCATGATTTTTCAGAAATTCAACAAGTACTTTTTTCGACTTATCGTCCATATGCTCTACAATAATATGTCTTTTGATTGATTTATCCATGCGATTAACATGCTCTGGCAATGACTTATAGCCTCTGCGTATTTCTCTATCAACAGTCATTTCACAAGCTGTCACACCTGCATAGTATGGGCCTTCTTCCTTTCGGTCAATCGTTACCCAGATTAACCAATATGGCTTTCCATTCGGAACCTCATCTTTATTCGTTAAAAATTTAATTCCTTTTTCAACAGGGCTTCTTGCATGCAATGCGCCAACTTCAATTGAAGCTTCTCCTGCATCAACATCAATAATAACAGGTGAAACATTATCAAGGCTTAATGAACCGGAACCAAAACCTCCGTGTCCCTCCGTTGGGTCACTTTTGATAATATTAAATCCAATGTTTTTCTTTTTCTCTTCCATCTAAAAAACCTCCATATTTAAAAAACTATGCTATATACCTGTTGATTTCCACTCCAATCAACAAAGTTGAAAATTTACATAAATAGTCTAAAAAAGAAATCGCCTAGACCGTTAGAAAGCGCAGGTAACACCGAATTAAAAATCGGTCTAATTGTATACTGATCAAGCGGTGTAATCACAAGAATTAAAAAGATAAGTGTCCCATATGACTCATATTGTGTAAGCTTCGGTCTAATATTCGCTGGCACAAGATCTTCAATAATTCGGTATCCATCCAGTGGAGGAAGAGGCAGCAGGTTAAAAACAAATAATACCAAATTAAGGTGAATAAAAATATTAAAAAAATCTGGAACGGTTGATGACAATCCGTTAGCAATCCCTAATTTAAGTAAGGTGAACCAAATGATAAATCCAAGCATGGCCAGAAGCAAGTTGCTTACAGGTCCGGCCACTGATACTAGAATACCTGCTAAACGCGGATTTTTAAAGAAAAAACGATTAACTGGTACAGGACGAGCCCACCCGAAACCTGCAATAAAAATTAAGATTGTTCCAAATGGATCAAGGTGCTTAAGTGGATTTAATGTTATTCTTCCTTGATTTTTGGCTGTAGAGTCACCAAATTTATAAGCTACATAGGCATGAGCAAATTCATGGACTGTAAACGCAATCATTAATGTAATGGCCACATAAGGTATTTCTTGTAAAGAAAATGCTAGAAATTGTTCCAAGCATCAAAACCCCTTTTTATTCTTCCGTCTATCTAAAAAATTGCCAGATTAATTAAAATTATACACGAAACTTTATCCAATGGGAAAAGAAGCGATCTTAATTGAACTTGCACAAATAATCGAAATATGAAAAACTACAAATGAATCAAACACAATAGTAAAGGAGATGATTGCGATGCCATATGTAACAGTGAAGATGCTTGAAGGACGTACAGAAGAGCAAAAAAAGGCACTAGTCGAAAAAGTTACAGCAGCAGTAAGCGAAACAACAGGTGCTCCAGAAGATAAAATCGTTGTCTTTATTGAAGAAATGACTAAAAACCATTATGCTATCGGTGGGAAGCGATTAAGCGAGCAATAAAAATAATAAAATCGAAAAAGGGGCTGTCCGAAAACGAAGAGCCAGGCACTTATCGGACAGCCCCTTTTTACCAAAATACTCAAATTATATTAATGCTCATTCAATCCTGCTTTTTCTTTCAGGCTGCTAATATATTCATATGCAGCTTCTACTTCTTCGTCTGTGTACCGCTGCTTGCTTTTTAGAGTAAATACTTTCTCCTTCACTTCCTCTTTTGGGAGGATATCGAAATAAAGCACCGTTGAGACAAGCTCAAGGAATCTCGAGCTTTGCTGATTCATATCTGTTAAACAATCTTGGAGATTAGGCATCTCTACTTCATTTAAACTTAAAAACTCCTTGCCACTGTCTGTTAAAGAATAGCGATATTGATAATATCCACCTTTTTTTTCCTTCACTTCATTTAAGAAACCCATATTACATAGTTCTTCCACTCTTAAAGTTAATTCCTCTGAATAGGGACCATAGAAGTGAAATTGAAATTTTTCTTGAAATGGAAAAGCCATTTTTTTAGCGATGAACACCATTTTTTGCAGCTTTTTCCGACCAATAATTTCGGCAGAAGCAGCAATTGCATGAATGATTTTGGCATGATCTTTTAACACAAACTCTTCATCTCCTACTCGAATATCTTGTCTACTCAATCTCTAACAGCTTACAAATTTCGTTCTTAATGCTTCTTTTTGTTTTCTTATCTTTAAGAAAATCAGCGGGGTAGTAGAGTTTATGGTCTGTTCTTCTTTTTCCAGAAATCGCATCAACAATCTCGGATTCACGAGAAAGCTCACGAATTTCACCATTTTTCATTAATAGGTGGATAGGAAGACGCTCTTCTTCCTCACCAGGTCGGTAGAAATCATACGGAAGGTCTGATGAAGAATCGACCACTAAATAGTATTCTGGATTAATTCCTGCCTTTTCAAACAACTGATAAAGCTCCGTGAGCTTCTTATATTCTTTCGCAGGATCAAACTCTGCATATTTAAATAAATTCCTATTCATAAATCGTGAACAAAGGTCTCGAAGAATTGGCTCTTCCTCTTCCTGCCACATTTGAAAATAATAAAGAATAACTGCTTCATCAAGTTTTAAATAATCTTCAACCGTTATTTCTCCGTTAAACATGGAGTAAAAATGAGACGGATGTGATTTAAAGGAGTAGCCCTCCTGATGCAAATGCTTTGCTCGATGCAAAATTTTCGTCAAAATAACCTCTGCACTTCTCGTTACAGGATGAAAATACACTTGCCAATACATTTGGTATCGGCTCATAATATAATCCTCAACAGCATGCATCCCGCTTTGTTTAATAACGACTTGGTCTTCCCCAGGCTGCATCACGCGCAAAATCCGCTCCATATCAAAATGGCCATAGCTAACCCCTGTATAATAGGCATCTCTTTGCAAATAGTCCATCCGATCGGCATCAATTTGGCTAGAAATAAGGCTTACTACTAATTTATTTTTCGAGGTTTTCGCAATTACTTCCGCTACTTTTGCCGGAAAATCATTACTTACTCGAAGCAATACTTTATTTACTTCTGTTTCTCCGAGAATAATAGCTCTCGTATAATACTCATGATCGAGCTGAAAGACTTTTTCAAATGAATGAGAGAAAGGACCATGTCCTAAATCGTGGAGAAGTGCTGCACATAAGGACAGGAGTCGGTCATCTTCATTCCATTCTGGCCTACCTTGAAAGACATCATCAGCAATTCGCCGAATAATTTCATACACACCAAGTGAATGATTAAACCGGCTATGCTCTGCCCCATGAAAGGTTAGAAAAGTGGTTCCAAGCTGCTTAATTCTTCTAAGACGCTGAAACTCTTTCGTCCCGATTAAATCCCAAATAATTCTGTCCCGAACATGAACATACCGATGGACGGGGTCTTTAAATACTTTTTCCTCACGTAATTTCTCAACCGGATATGCCATCTTTTCCCTCCGATTTACTTACTTCCCTTCATTATAGCTCGAACAAGAAGGCAATTCACTACAAAATTTCTGAAAATTCATGGACAATCGACAAATATATCCAAATTTTTATAAACTAACGAATCCATTCACATTGAAAAAATCACCTTTATCAAAGCGTAAAGGTGATTTTTATTTGTTTAGTTTTTTATTTATTTTTTCCATTAATTCTTCTTCTGTTAAACCGGCTAACGGACGATTATTTATAAATGCAAAGGTTTTCTTTCTACCAGGGCCACAATAAGATTGACAGCCTATTTCTATTTTCGCTTCTGGGTCAATTTCCTTTAATTTAGGGATTAAAGTCTTTAGATTAACACCTTGACAATCGTCGCAAACACGGAATTCGTTTGCCATATATATTTACAGCCCTTTCTGCGGTTTATCTATATCTATTCACATCTTTATCTCAAATGTCGTCGGCTTCATTTCACTGCGCTTACGATTTCGTTATCACACAGAAAAACGATAGCTTCCTTGCTGTATTTTACAGCTTCTTTCCTACTAATGCAAGCTACCCGACCTAATTGCATGTTGGAAAAGCCTACTACAGCTTTGATTCCACGTTTATAATACCTATCTATTGAAAAATAAGAAAAATCTACTATCCTTTTAAATCAATTTGTATATTTTTCTGCTAAATTGTCCATCCTTTAACTAAAGAATTAAAAATGTAAATAAATTAGGAGTTGAGTAAGATGAAAGTTCGTCAAGATGCATGGACAGAAGAAAATGATTTATTACTAGCAGAAACTGTTTTAAGACATGTAAGAGAAGGCAGTACACAATTAAATGCGTTTGAAGAGGTCGGTGATAAACTCGATCGAACTTCTGCAGCATGTGGATTTCGCTGGAACGCAGTCGTTAGGCATCAGTATGAAAAAGCCCTACAACTCGCCAAAAAGCAACGTAAGCAAAGACAACGTATGCTTGGGAAGGACCAAAGTGGGAAGAAAAAGCTTCTTTATAAACCACCTGTTCCAACCGTATCAGATATGGATGCAGCGGTTTCTATGACAAATCTTGTGACAGAACAAACTGAAGCCAGTGGGGAAAATACTATGACTGAAACCATCCTAGGAGCCGTTATGGGAGAATCAAATTATCAAGCAACTACTGAAATGACACTTGAGCATGTCATCTCATACTTACAAACTTTAAATCATTCAAGTATTCAGCTTGATATTTTCAGAATTGAGAATGAAAGATTAAAGCGGGAAAATGCTCAGATTAAGAGCCGTAACGAAGAACTTGAAGGGAAAGTAAATCACTTAGAGCAAAATTCAGTTTCTATGCAGGAAGATTACGAAACATTAATGAAAATTATGAATCGCGCACGAAAACTTGTTCTTTTTGAGGAAGAAGAAAAGCCAGCGGCAACAAAATTTAAAATGGATCGAAACGGCAATTTAGAGAAACTAGCTGAATAATGTTTCCTTTTTGGGAGAAGGAGAAGAGGCATAGTCCTCGATTTAAGAAGGGGCTGTCC
>JAEWIG010000237.1 GCA_023387295.1 Bacillota bacterium
AAGCTAACCCAGCTGAACCAGCTTTAGTCAATTGGTCTGTCTCTGTTAAAAATGTGATAGCAGGACCCATTTCCGTCATTCCATAAGCTTGGATTAAGGAAATGCCTAGTCTTCCATGACAGGCATGAACAAGAGCAGGTGCCATTGGCGCAGCACCATATAAACCAAGCTTTAAGCTTGAAAAGTCATACTTCGTTAAATCTTCCTGTAGGAGCATATTCCACATAGTTGGAGCAGCAAAGAATTTCGTAATCTTCTCCTTTTCAATTAGTTCAAGCACTGTTTTCGGATTGAATTGGTGAAGAATAATATTCTTGCTACCGATATGCACTCTTGGAAGGAAAGCACAGTGAAGCTCTGCACAATGAAACATGGGCGCAGTCACAAGACCAACGTCAGTTGCTTCTAGCTTTGTTGAACTAACCACAATTAAACTTTGTTCAGTAATATTTCTATGGGTATGAAGGACTCCCTTTGGCCTTCCCGTCGTTCCACTCGTATACATTACGGCGTATAAATCGTTTTCCTCAATTTCAATGTGAATATCATCTGTAGAGGCAATAGTAATTTTTTCTTTATAGCTTGTAGCATATGAAGGTACATTCTCATCAATAAACCAGAAGGAAATTTCAGGGAACCGTTTTTCGATTGCAGTAATAACTGGTTCTAAAGCTTTTTCAAAGAGAACAACCTTCGGCATTGCATCTGATAAAATATAATGAACTTCCTCTGACATTAAGCGGAAATTAATTGGATTGAAGACAGCACCGATTTTTGCACAGGCGAAAAATGCTGTCGCTAATTCTTCAGTATTAAATAGGAACGTCGATACACGGTCGCCTTTTTTTACCCCTTCGTTTAATAACGCATTTGCAAGACGGTTAACTTGGAGACTCCATTCCTGATAAGAATAGCGGACTTTTTTCCTGACATCATATAGTGCTTCCTTACTTGGAAATCTATTTACTGTAAGATCAAAGATTTTCCCAATAGTAATTGTGCTCATCCAATCCCCTCCAAAAAAGTCGTATTTCTTAACACCATTTCCTTCATTCAAATTACAATTTCAAAAAAACTATTAATCTATCCTTTCAATAATTGTTGCGTTTGCCATGCCATGTCCTTCACACATCGTTTGTAGACCATAACGGCCACCAGTACGCTCAAGTTCATGTATCATTGTCACCATTAGCCTTGCTCCGCTTGCTCCTAATGGATGGCCTAATGCAATCGCACCACCGTTCGGATTTAATTTACTCGGATCGGCGCCTGTTTCCTTTAGCCATGCAAGAGTGACAGGGGCAAACGCTTCATTAACCTCGAATATATCAATCTCTTCAATTGATAAACCTGCTTTTTCTAATACTCTTGCCGTTGCAGGAATCGGTCCTGTTAGCATTAAAGTTGGGTCCGAGCCGACGACTATTCTTGTATGAACACGAAAGCGTGGCTTCAATCCCAGTTTCTCTGCTTTTGCACGTGACATTAATAATAATGCTGCTGCTCCATCACTTATCTGACTTGAATTTCCAGCATGAATGACCCCATCTTGTTTAAACACAGAATTTAAGCCTGCTAATGCTTCCAGAGATGTGCCTTTACGAGGACCAGAATCTTCATTAATGATTGACAATGTTCCGTCTTGTAGTAATACTTCAATAGGGAATATTTCCCTTTTGAAATATCCTTCCTCCTGCGCCTTTAATGCTTTTTCATGACTATTGAGTGAAAATTGATCAAGCTCTTCACGTGTGAATTGATAATGTTCAGCAATTCTTTCTGCTGAAAGTCCTTGATGAATCATCTCATATCGATCTTTCAAATTCGAACTAAACGCGGCTACCCCTTGATAGTTTGAACCCATTGAAACACGGGACATACTTTCGACACCGCCGGCAATAACAACATCCATATCACCTGATAGGATTGCTTGAGCAGCAAAATGTACAGCCTGTTGACTTGATCCACATTGACGATCTATCGTTACTCCAGGAACCTCAATTGGAAACCCTGCAGTCAATGCTGCTACTCTTGCAATATCCCCTGCCTGTTCACCTGATTGAGTAACACAGCCCAGAATCACATCTTCAATAATAGCCGGATCAATACCCGCTCGGTTGACGAGCTCTTTCAATGTTAAAGCTGCTAGCTCATCAGGCCTAATATCTTTTAAGACGCCATTTCTTCTTCCTACTGGTGTTCTTACCCCTTCAACAATCACAACTTCACGCATGATAACCCTTCCTTCTAGCTTTTTTCATTTTGAACTATAACCCTAGATTTTTCGCAATAATCGTTTTCATAATTTCATTCGTACCCGCGTAAATACTTGCTACAGGAATATCACGGTATCTTCTTGCAATCTCGTATTCTTCCATATACCCGTAACCACCGTGGAGCTGCATACATTCTGCAGCAATTTTGCGTGCATTCTCCGTCAACTTCCATTTCGCCATTGAAACCATTGTGACACCATTCTCTCCCGCTATATGTTCTGCAATTAATCGGTCCAAAAATACTCTACTCATTTCAATATCCGTTGCCATTTCGACTATTTTGAATTGAGTATTTTGAAATGAGCTAATTGACTTACCAAATGCTTCACGACTTTTCACATAATTTATCGTTAGTTTCAGCATTACCTCGGAAGCAATTTGAGCCGCAATTGCTACAACAAGTCTTTCTTGTTGTAGCTTATCCATCATATAAAGAAACCCTTTCCCTTCCTTCCCGAGTAAGTTAGATTTTGGTACCCGGCAATCTTCAAAAATTAATTCCGCTGTGTCTTGAGAGTGTAGTCCAACCTTATTTAGCTTTCTCCCCCGTGAAAATCCTGGGGTTCCCCTTTCAACTACTAGAAGGCTTACTCCCTTATGCTTTGGTTCTGCTTTTTGATCTGTTTTAACAGCGACAACAATTTACAATATAGTAGTCACCATCAAGCTTGGCAGTTGTTTTAATGTTCGCCAGATCTGAGCCCGCGCCTGGCTCAGTCATTGCAAGTGCTGTTATACATTTACCACTTACACAACTTGGAAGCCATCGTTCCTTTTGTTCCTCTGTTCCAAACGCTGTAATATAAGGAACAACAATATCATTGTGAAGTCCAATTCCAACCAAACCAGAACCTACTCGTTCTAGCTCTTCATTAATTACCACTGAAAATCCCCAATCAGCGCCACTTCCACCATATTTCTCATTAACATCTGGGCAAAGAAAACCATGTTCCCCCATCTTCAACCATAAGGAGCGAGGAATCATTCTTTCTTCTTCCCATTGGCTATAAAATGGATAAGCTTCTTTATCCAAAAATTTCTTTAATGCCTGACGAAAAATTTCATGCTCTTTAGTTAGGTATGGATGCTTCATTCTTTTCGCCTCTCTTCTTTCCTTTCATTAATAGTATGTATACTTTATTCTGTTTAGCTTTTACATTATTGTCATAAATACACTAAAATTATATCAAAAATAATTATTATTTTGAATTATTAAACAAATTGGCTGAGTATATGTTTTCTTCAAAAAAATAGAAGGCCTAAGAGCCTTCTCAATAGATATTATTTCGGTTGCATTCGAATTGCGCCATCAATTCGAATCGTTTCTCCATTTAGCATTGGATTTTCTAGAATACTTTGAACTAGCTGGGCATACTCATCTGGATACCCCAATCTTGTAGGAAATGGCACCATCTTACCTAAAGAATTCCTTGCTTCTTCTGGCAATAATTCGAATAATGGCGTGTGAAAAAGCCCTGGGGCAATCGCCATTACGCGAATTCCGTATCGCGCAAGCTCTCGTGCAATCGGTAAAGTCATACCAACAACTCCACCTTTAGACGCACTGTAGGCAGCTTGCCCTATTTGCCCTTCAAAAGCAGCAACGGAAGCAGTGTTAATAATAATACCTCGCTCATTGTGTTCATTTGCCTCGTTGTACCTCATTTTTTCAGCAGCATGCCGCAATACATTAAAGGTTCCAATTAGATTAACCTGAATTACTTTTGAAAATAGTGACAGATCGTGAATTCCATTATGTCCAATCACCTTTTCAGCAATGGCAATACCTGCACAATTGACGATTGTGTTCATTCCACTCATAAAATTCAGTGCTCTATCTAATGAAGCTTTAACATCCTCTTCATTCGTCACATCTGTTTGTAAAAAAACTACATTGCTACCTAATTCATTTTGCACTCGCTCACCATTTTCCACTCCTCTGTCCATTATTACAACTTTTCCACCACCATGGACAATCTTTCTAACCGTTGCTTCACCTAGCCCAGAAGCACCACCTGTAACAACTGCAAGGCACTCTTCTATTTTCAATGACAAATCCTCCCTAAAGAACAGTGTGGACACCAATTCATCATATGTTTACCTTTTGGACAGTATTCACAAATATATGAACATTTTTTGTACAACGACTAATAATCAGAAGAGAGAGCATGTTTTCAACTTGTTAAATTAAATTTCCTTCCTATTTAAAAGGATAAAAATCATAATATTATTAAAAATCTGATATAATAAATATAGGCAAATAAGAAAAAAGCTAATTGGGAAAATATTTGATTAGTTACACTTAAAGTTATAGTAACGATTCAGACTATCATTATTAAAGGAGGCGCATTTATGTATCAGATCAAAGATAAAGAGAAACTATTTATTTACACAGGTCCAGATGGGTCTGGTAGAAAAACAATTGCAAAAATGGTAGCAACCATGTTTGATATGGAAACGGTCCTCTCTTATACGACACGTCCAGCACGACATTATGAAAAAAATGGCGAAGACTACCATTTCATTGATGAAAATACTTTTAAAAGCATGGAAGCAAACGGGAATTTTCTTGAAAGTGTAGAAATTGATGGATTTCATTACGGGATTAAAGAAGAGGATATCATTAATGTTTTTTCAACTAACAAGCTTGTCTATTTAACATTAAATCCTGAAGGTACTGAAAAATTAAAGCAAATGTACGGAGAACGTGTCATCCGACTATTCGTTTTTGCAGATCGAGAAACTGTTTCTACTCGCCAAAAAGACCGTCAAGACAGCGAGGAAGATATTCAAAGACACATGGCACATTATGATGAAATTATGGGTTACAAAACAAAATGCGAACATGTTTTTGAAAATTTTGATTCACCACAAGTCTCTTTCCAAGTAAGTGAAGTTATCGAAACATATTTAGATCGTGATATAATCATCACAGATTATTAAGAAAAGTATAACCACCTGCGCTTTATGAACTGCACCCCAAAGTTAGAATTAACTAAAATAAGGTGTAGTTCATTTCAGGTGTTTTTATTTATACGTCGACGAAAAATAACATATTCACCGTCAGTCCATTTTGCATTATTTACTCCTAATACTTCTAAATTGTCTGCATCTGTTCCCCTCGTCCAAATATGGACAGTTTCTTGATTTAATTTCTTCATATTAATAACACCCCTTTCGTTTATTAGAAAAAGAATGATCTTGTAAGTTAAACTTTGATGATCTCGTTTTTTATCTGTGGCGTTTGAAAATAGTAGGCAACTATCAACAATTATTTATATATCAGTCGTAGCTTGAGCTAGGCATACAAGTTATCGCACAAGAAATCATTTGCAGATCCTGTCGAATTTAGATACACTACAAATATCTGGATAAATTATAACATGAGTGGAAAAACTAATTTTGATTATGAAGGAAAAAGGATGTGATTATGATTAACTCGTACATTAACATGGAGTTTACCATGAAGAGTAGCTTTTCTCCGAATATAAGCAAATCAGAGTGGTTAAAAGTAATTGATGTAACACCATCAAGCGTGATTATCGAAATGTACAACCCAAGTTGCAAAGGTGTCTTTCCAACTGAAAGTTTTCAATATTGGATAAAAAGAGGCTCATTAATTCCTATTGAGCAAAATTATAAAGAGCTTTCCGATGAATCTTTAATGGGCAAAGTTGATTAATTCTTATAAAAATGGAGTGTGGACGTCTTATGTCTCCCACACTCCATTTTTGCTGTTAATCATTTTCCATCTACAATTTCTTTAAACAATTCATATGAACGTTTTTGTTTTTCGAGATCATAAATATATGAAACAGCCATTATTTCATCTACATTATATTTCTCCTGAAAATCGGTAAACTGCTGTCTAACCGTATCCTTACTTCCGATAAATGTGACACGCATCATTGATTCAGCCATTTCCTTTTCTATTGGATTCCAGATTGAATCCAAATCTTTAACAGGTGGTTTTAATGGAGATTGTGCGTTTCTAACAACATTAAGGAAAAACTGATGCATGCTTGTTGATATAAATTCCGCTTCTTCATTCGATTCCGCTGCAATTACATTTAAGCATACGATTATATAAGGCTCTGCTAAGTACTTCGAAGGTTTAAACCTTGCACGATAAATTGAGATCGCTTCTTCCATAAATCTCGGAGCAAAATGTGAAGCAAATACATAAGGCAATCCTAAATTTGCTGCTAAATACGCTGAATCTGTTGATGATCCAAGTATATAAATCGGGACATTCGTTTCCACACCCGGATATGCTTTAACGAAGCCTTGCTCATTTTCTGGTCCAAAATAGGTGAGCAAGCTTTTCACATCTTCTGGAAATGTATATACAGAGTCATTCTTTGAACGCCTAAGTGCACTTGCCGTCATCATATCTGTACCAGGTGCTCTACCTAAACCTAAATCAACGCGATTCGAATAAATCGTTGCCATTGTACCAAATTGCTCTGCTACCACCAATGGGGAATGATTAGGTAGCATAATTCCACCAGCCCCGATACGAATATGCTCTGTATGTGCTAATGTATGTTTAATTAAGATTGATGTCGCAGAACTAACTAGTGACGGAGTATTATGATGCTCCGCAATCCAATAACGAGTATAGCCCATTTTCTCAGTTGCCTGTGCTAAGTCAACCATGGCTTCTATTGCTTGTTTCGCATCCTGCCCCTCGCGTATGGGAGCAAGGTTTAATACAGAAACGGGAATTTGAAGGTTTGTCATTTCACATTTCCTTTCTCTTTTCATTGTTACCATTTTAACAATTCAAATGAGGAAAACAAACAAATGTGCTTTTTATTAAGGAAGCTCGTGACCTGCTATTCTCCAAAAACCTTCTGCGCCTCATACTTAAACCCTAAATATTGATAGTTTTGTTTTTTATACATTTCTCGCGGTGTATCTTCCCCATCAGCCACTAAAATTACAGTTCGATCTGAAAATCGGTCCATTATATAGGACTGAACCCTACTCCCAATCCCTTTCTTCTGAAGTGATTCAAGAACGGAAAAACTATCGATTTCAGCCATACCTTTCGAGATGATGATATCGACAGATCCAGCAGGCGTATCATTATAATAAGCAAGAATCTGTAAAAACTTATCATCGGTCATTTTCTTTATATGTAAGGTTCTTTTTTGTTCAGCAAAATTTTCACCGAATTCCAGATCAAATCTGTACTGCAAATCAAGAAAATCTTCCAAGTTTTCACTCGATACTGGCACAATCTTAATATTCGGATCATCTTCTACGACAGGAAACTGATTCGGTTCGATCGCATATAGTTCGAGGAAGCCAATCGCATAGCATTCATCATCTAAAAAATCTGTTAGCTCCTTCGTAAGCTTTTCATTTTCAGGAAACTTAAACTTCACATGTTTTTGGCCATTTTTCAGATGATAAGCTCTTAAATATTTAAATGATTCCTTAAATTCTCCTACAGTTAACATTTTTTTAAATTCAATTAAATTATTGTCATACATTAGTAGCATTTCTGGAAAATGAAAATGTTTATAAAGGTCATTTTCATAGACAATATCTCCTGCTTGATATATATGTTCAAAAGATATAGATTTCATTGTTTTCTCCTCTTAAATCATAAAATAATAAAGACCGTTATTTCTCATAAGTTTAAACAACCTTTTTTACGCTTCTTAGTTTGAGTACTCCATCAACCAACAATCTCGATATTCTCGCTCATGAAGTTCATTTTTTGGTAGAATTCTAATTTTTCGAAACCCACATTTTTCATAACACTTAATTGCTCTCTCATTTGTGATCTGTGGATCCATGATGATTCTATCCGCATTTTTCACATCCATTAAATAGTTTACCATTGCTTTTACAAGTTTTGTTCCAATTCCTCTATTCCAATAAGATGGTTCACCAATAAATTGATCAAGTCCGTAAATATTTTCTTGTGAAGGGTAATCTTGAATAGTGCTAGTATCGTCATTAATCTGATAATACTGGATATAGCCGATAGATTGTTCATCATACTCTACCACGCAGCGAACAATCCCTTTTTCTTGATTATAAAATGATCTATTTACTTTTTCTAAATTAAACAGATTGTCACGTCCTTCATAAAATTCAAGAACTAACTGATTCGTGAGCCACTTTACAAGTAAACGCTTATCATTTTCTTGTAGCAGTCGGACTCGTATATTTTCATTTTCAAATAACAAAATAACACCTACTTTATTATGAGCATTATAGAATAGTTCTTCGCTTTTATTACTGGAAATCCTGTTTTTTTTCTATTTATTCAAACTGATTATTTTCTTCATGCCAAAGCAAAGCCTGCTGTTCCATTTCTCTCACAAAAGATTTTTTCGCTTGACTATAATCTTTTGTAGTTTCAAAACGTTCTGCTAAGTGTTCTTTAAAACTACTATATTTTGCTGCTTCTTCTGGATGAGTTCGCAAATAATCACGAAATATTAAATGCCTATTTATTTCGGGATTTTCATTTTGATAGAAATGTAGATGATGTGTACGATTTTCTCCACCTTTTCTAAATAACCTTCTCCCCAGAATTCCCCATTCTCCTACGACCTCATATCCTAGTGAATCCATTTGGACATTAAACGTGTCAATCCTTTCTATATCCTTTACGATACACATCATATCAATGACTGGCTTAGCCTTTAGACCATGTACGGCAGTACTTCCGAAATGCTCGAATCTTATGATTTCATCGCCAAATATGAATTGCAAAAATTCAACTTCTTTTTGATACATGACAGACCAGCTTTCACTAAAATTAGTTAGCCGTACTTTCATCAGTATGCCTCCGAATTTACATTATTTTATTATCAAACAATACTTTTACTTTCGGCAGTCAGACTTTTCTCTAATACCCATATGTTTCCCCTTCTTTTAAGTTCAAAATATAACCATTTATAGTAACGGTAAAATTATTTATCCAATTAATTTCAACATTATCTACTCTTTTTTGATAATAGATTCTTTTCTTTGTCCAAAGTGGCCCATTTAATTCTCCCTTTACCCCAAATGTTCCAGCAGCACCTGCATCCCAACGATAAATATCAATCGTATAAATGCCATCTGGCGAATGTGTTGTCTCAATCCTTTCATTAGCCCCAAATGCAGAAAGCAGAAGCGAAAAGAATAACCCTAATGTAAGTATAACGGTCAAAATGAAAGGTAAAATGATCGTTATCCAGCTTTTAATTTTCAGCAACCATTTCGCTTCTTTATCCAAACCCTTAAGACCATATATAAAAGCAATAATACTTAACAGTAAGAGAATGTAAATGGGTGGTGCTATTAACCAGTTGCTGTAAAGATAAGAATAGAATGAATAAGAGGTGAGCCCAAAACAGAATAATGCAAGGTAGAAAGACATTAAACGATAGTTTTGTTTCATTTATAGATCCTCATTTGTTTAATAAGACCCCTGTTCGTGAAAAAATAAATAACTAAACCAACTAAACCAAGTAATATTTGGATTAAGCTTAATATCAAAAATGCTCCTGTTGGTAAATACCATTCTCCTAACAAAAAAGTTGGTATAACAGTGCAAGTGAAAAACAAAGCTCCCATTGTGATGGTTATGATAAATATATTTTTATCTTTCTTTATAAATCCATAAATTGAAGCAACGGCATTTCCGAACCCAAAAATAATTATTCCAAATAAAGCTAAACTCGCCCAATTATTAAATGGAACTTTACCTATCCACTCTGGTGGAAACGTAGCGAAAACTCCCCTTTCTAAAAACATTGATACACCTACATAAAAAGCTCCTAAAGACAATAATAGATTATAAGAATTTACAATATTTTTTAGAAACATTATTCTCCTCCTGTTCTTTCGCCTCCAGCATTAGAAAAAATATAGTAAACATGCAATCCCCATTGAAATAAGCCCAATTAAACCAAAGTATATTGCTGTTTTTATTCTAAAATTTCTATGTTCAGTGGTTTCCGAATTATAGTTCCGTCTATCACGTTGCCCATCAGTCCAAGCACCAATAAAAATTCCTGATATAATAATACCGATTACTCCAACGATAAAGAAAAACTGCATCTATCATTCGACTCCTTTTTCATCTTTATTGATGGAGCTTAAAGTTGACTAAGTCACCGTTCAGCTTATGTTAGCCAGAATCGCACAAATATGAGCAATCACTAAGGTCGAGTGAGCTTTTTCATGCAAATCACCTAAAAAGATGACCGGTTTATCTGGATTGTAGCGGATTTGAGCATCAAATGGCCAGGTTGATTACCGTTCTTTTGAAGGTGTTGCAGTTTTGGGCATCAAATAGCCAGGTTGGTTACTGTTCTTTTGATGACGTCGCTGTTTTGGGCATCAAACGACCATGTTGGTTACCGTTCTTTTGATGACCCTGCTGTCTTGGGCATCAAATAGCCATGTTAGTTACCGTCCTTTTGGCATTGCCTCTTTTTCGGAATTAAATCAATTCTTTTAATCTCTTCATTACCGAATGAACAGTTAAACGATGAAATGTGATAAGCTGTTTTTTAAATAGTACTGAATAAATCCCATAAGGAGTTGGTGATAATTGCATTAAATCTTCCCGCGAATTCAAATCAATAATTTCCACTTCAAAACCTAGTTTACTAGCAGCAACCATTATGTTTTCTGTAGCTACTTCTACATAAGGACATTGGAATGAACGGAGAATCGTTAAGCGATCATATTTACTAATCCTTTCTTCCCAATTAGTCGGAAAGAAAGGTAATGCTTTGTTATCGTTAAATTGATAAACAAGTAATTCAAAGTTATTTGGTGCTTTGTCAACTAATATAAAGTTATTCCTTAAAAAGATATCCCTACTTGGGGCCCATGAGGTAGCAGTATTCGTTACGACTGCTACCCCTAGCTTTGATTGCCCTATTGCATCCTCTATACATGTATTTATTAGTTTAGTCCCATATCCTTTTCCAACCTCACTCACCCATAAACAATGGATAACTAAATAATTGTCTGCATGAACAACTCTTGAAGAATACTCTGCCACAGCATATTCAATAAATCCTACTTGTTTATTATTTTCAAATAATTGTATGTACTTTAAACCTTCATCAAAACGATTATTAAGCCATTTATTTTTCTGTAAATAACCTTCAGATTTCTTTTTGCTTCGAAGGCAATAACTGCCTGTACCTTTTAATATTTTTTTATCTAGCTCGACCATTTGAATATTAGTCAAAAGAGTCACCTCCCTCTAACCTATTTCTAGAAGGGATACAGGTTTTCCTTTTTGCAACTTTACAAATCAAGTTAAAGTATTCAATCATCGTTAGGTCGCTGGATTTTTTCTGCCAGAAAATCCTATAATAAAAAAACAAGTCAAAAAAGCAGTTATTGTAACGATTAAGGCGAACATTATTCCAATCCATCTCATAAAAATATCCTCACCTGGATAAACAGGCTCTATTGTCACGGACCAATGTAATAATAGGATCGAAAGAATGAAATATATGCTGCTCCCGATAGTTCCCATTTTCAAACGATTTCTTTTTGAACCTTCCCATGCATGATGAAACATAAACCATATAAAAATGCTTCCCACGACAGCTCCGATCATCACAAGCAAATGAATAAATGGAATTGAAAAAATGGTCATTAAATATAGCAAGAAACAAGTTAAAGAAAATAGTACGGCATTAATAACAAATAAGACCAATCCAGAAAGCCAATAATTATGAAACCATTTCGTGTTTTTTAACTCTTGTACCAATCTGTTTTCACTACCAAATACTCTATTCCACTGTATTTTCTTAAAAAAGATAATCGCTAATACAAATACTACTATTAATAACAATAAGGTTATTGTCATCTCATCTCCTCCAACTCATATGGTTATTGCACATCCCCATTTGAAATTATCTATATTATAACAAATATTTATCGATTAACAATAAATTATTATTATTTTCCACATTGTTAATCAAGTAAAAAAAGCGATGCCTCAGCAACGCTTTTTTTAAAAATCATGATATTATTTTTTACTTTTTAATTTTCCTTCTGATTTTTTTCTATTTTCTGCTACTCTAAAAGCAACAATTTCACTTATTAACTCATACGGAAGTGGCTTGTCTAAAGGAAATTGCACTGATCCTTTTGAACTTTTATAGGCGCTCAATTTTTCTTTAAATACAGCAATTCCACTCGGTGTAGGATAAAATCCAATGTGCTTTTTGTATGCAGCAAAATGGACTAGATTCCCATGTAAATAAAACGACGGCATTTGATAACTGATTTTTTCTGTAGCCTCTGGTGCTGCTTCTTTAATGACTTTTCTTAATGATTCTAGGACCTCCTGAACTTCTTCAGGAAACTGCGAAATATATTCATCTATTGTATTAAAATTGCTTCCTTCCATAATGTACTCCTTTAGCTTGTAGGAAATTATTTTTGAAGTTATTTCAATCTTTAATGAAGTTCTATAGGTAACCGACACCTATAATGGACGAATTGTAATTTTTCTCCTCCTATTTCAATGGAATTTTCTGTTGTAGAAAATAGTTCAAATCCATTTTTCACTAAGATTCTCTGAGATGCCTTATTATTAGATGTTGTTTTAGCTAATATCTCATTCACAAGACCTTCATTTGCAATTTTCTCTAATAAAATTTTTAATGCCTTGCTCGCAATACCTTTACCTGTATGTAATTGACCTACTCTATACCCTAGATAACCAATAGCTTTAGATTTGTCGATATCGACAAGATTTATTCTTCCAAGAATGGAATCATCATTATCCTTGATCAAATAAAAATACGAAATTCCTTGAGCCTGTTCTTCAAGTAATGACTTTAGACGGCTTAAAAAAACATCATACTGATAGTATTCGATACCTCTTGACGGAACCATTTTTTCAAAAAAATCTTTATTATTAAATTCAAAAGCAAACAATGATTCAGCGTCTGCAATACGTAATTCTTCTAATGATATTTCCACAGCTATTCACCACCATTTCCCATGACCTAGCGTAAAAGATTCGTAACGTCGATTTTATTCCTATTGACTAGAGTGACATTTGCATATTAATAAATCTCTTGAGAATTAGCTGGCAATTCTCGAACATGCATCAAATAGGATGTCATATTCTGATCATCCTCAACCGGATAGGTAAATGATAGTTTTTCCGCTATTTCTTTCGCCAACGTTCGAAATAGTTCACATGCGATAAAGATAGAACCCCAAATATTTTCATAGTTACTATCTGAGTAAGTTTCTTTATACATTGCCCAATGGGATTCAGGAAGAAACTTTTTAAAATACTTACCCATTTTTCCTGTTGAAATCTGGTAGTTATGATTCATACCTATCCACCTGGAGACCATCTCATCCAAACACGGCCTTAATACATTTTCAAACATATGCTTTGCATAAGGCAATTCATCACGCCATATGCCTTTAGCTACATTCTGTAGGCACCACCAAAAATCGCTGCAGGAAGCGTAAAACTCCCCTTCAGTTGGCTTTTTAACCCAGTAATCGCTATCTGATGGGCTTGGGATTTGCGGAAGAATATTATCCTTATCTAATAAAGGAATTGTTAGCTTATCATTTGTGTATCCTTTAAGCATAGATTCTTTCGTTTTTAGTTGGAGATCAATCCGATTTCCATCTTTAAAGAGCATTAAATACCCATAAGACTCATCAAAACTGACATCTTTTCCGATCAGTTTATCCAATTTATCAGGTTCTTGAATCATTAGTAATTCTCCGAAAATACGAATCCATTCTTCATCTTTAATAAAAGAGGCTGTTTCTGTAACAACATAAACGATATCGTAATCCTGAAAAATATCCTTTAGCACGTTCGGGTTCGTTCTTGAACCGTTCAGATAAACCGCTCGAATTCGCTCATCTTTTTGAGCTGTTTCTAATATCAAATCCATCATCTCTTGTTCCATTCTCAAGAGTATCACCTCAAATAATTCTATGTGTCTAGCAGAAATATAATTTCATTCTTATATAGATTATTAGTTAAATACAAATAAAAAACAATGCCGGAGCATTGCTTTTAATTTAGATATTCTATTACTTGCTGATAAACTTCCTTTGCCAGCTCCAGGTCAGGATCTGCCCCTTGTATTTTCGGAATCTTAAATTTCGAAAGTTCAAAATGGTATTTAGGTTCGACATCGTGTCGAGCTAATGAAGCTTTACAGCATGAAAGTGGACAGCCGTCGATGGCAATAATGTCTCGACCTGATTTCGCTGTTTTTACGAGCGGCTTAACGTCACCACCAACCCCTGCAATACATGACATTTCCGCTATTTTCACCCTATCCATCCTGATGGCAATGATGTTTGCCGTTTGTGCTGCTGAAGAACATCCAGAACACGAATACACAATTGGTAAATCAGATTTTCTCACGAACAATTCCCCCTTGTTTGACGCAATCATTAATTTCTTAGAAATTAATAGTAACTATAAAGGAAATATTAGAAAAAGTCCGTGAAACAGGTCACCATTTTTTACTTAACTGAATTGGTTAATGGATAAAATATCTTGGCCATCCGCAGGATACTCTCTTTATAATGATAATTAATCGAACTACTTCCAATCTATTTTATCATCTTCAACTAGAGATTCTATAGTTCTTAAATGGTTTGTCTTGCTAATTATTTTATAATTATTTACGTAGTTTTCACTTAAATCTAAACGAATCGTTGTTGTTTCAAAATGTTTTTCCTCTATTTCATTCGTAACAATAAATTCTATTCGGTAATCCCTAAATAATTGCGGAATGTTATCATCTCTTTTAAGTTTAATGCTAGACAAATCCTCTATTATTTCATGAATAATTTCATCATCTTGGATAGTTACACTCTTTAATATCTCCGGAATATCCTCAGAAAAATCGTTTACTGAAATAGAAACACTTTTTACAACTGTATCTTTATTAAGTTGTTTTGAATAAAGGTCAAATAGTGTTGTGTATTTTGATTGTTCTATAAAAATTACTGTTCCAACAATAAGGACACCCACCAGAATCATGACTGTAATACTCTTTTTAACAAATAGGCTTAAAATAATAGTAACAAGACCAATCAAAAAAATGATGAGTAAAAAAATTCCCATAAATATTATTCTCCTAGATTAATAAAATTAATACTATTTTTCAACCCTAATTTGTACCTACATACTGAAATTCATCGTTCTTCCCAAATTTAAAATGAATATCATACTTTCTTTCACTACCATATTGATCATAACCATACATAAAATAACCAACCTCGGTAAACTCAGACTGTGAGTTATAAAAATTGAAATACATAGGGAAACTCGCAATCTCTATTGGGAAAAATGTTTCAGTGTTACCAAGTTTTTTAAAATATATCTTTTCATTAATAACCTCAAAATCAACATCATACTCACTTAATAATTTTTCGAATTCTTTATTAGCTATATGTCCAATAATATTTCTTGCTTTATGGTCAAATATGACAAATTCATCAAAAGAGTCCCTTAGTTTCTTTTTTTCTTGTTCTAATTCATTGTTTACTTGCCTAAGCTCTTCTCTTAACTTACTAATCTCCTTATCTTTCTCTTCAAGCTGAATTTCGTATTCCGTCGTTAAAGAATCCACCTCATTTTTATTATCTGTGCATGCGGATAATAAACTAAGAGTTAGAACAATTCCTATCAATAGAATAGATCGTTTCATATTTTCAGCTCCAATGAAATATTTAAAACAACTGCATTAGTATAATTAGTTCAACAAAAAAAGCGTTAACCCTTCCTAAAGAAAGACTGTTATCGTAAAGTATGTTGCTCTCTAATAGAATATTTATCTAATTCGCTGATTTGATTGGAGTGGAGAGCATTTGACTCCTGTGGGAAGTAGAGGAAAGGTCGAGACCCCACAGGCGGCACGCCGAGGAGGCTCGACTTCCTCCCCACGGAAAGCAAATGCCCGCAACGGAAATCAACGGGCAATATTTGGAGGTGAAAACAGCAATATATGCGAAAACAGCCTAAAGAAAAGCTTATTAACTCAATAAAGTTTCCGGAATTAGCTTAAATCCGTCAATAACGGTGTCCTCATCAACCTCAATTAATATGCAGCGTTTGCCATTAAAGTTTACTTGTTTTACATACTTTAAATCTTGTGGGCTTATGGCAATATTCGCTACCTTGGTGTTAATTTTGATCGATTTGGATGTGTAGTTCGGCACGATGCTGCTTGCTTTAAACTCGTATTTTTCGTCATCGATCACTTTTTGGAAAGCCATTTCGACTTTATCTGTATCCACATCCTCTACACCGCTTACCTTTAATACCCGTTCTACGTCTTTATAGTCTAAGGTCGGAGTTTCAGTTTCTTCCTCATCCTCTTTGCTTTCTTCTATAATTCGATTGATTTCTTCATATACATTGGCAAGAGTTGATGTGTCAACCTCTTCGCCCACTACTTCTTTGACGATTTCTTCGAAGACAGCTTTATCCTCTTGAGCTGTCATAATATCCTCGCCATTTAATACTTCCTCAATAAAATGAATATCTGGCTGATTTGCTTTACCTGCAGCATATAAAATATGATTCACATCAACATAATTATCTGTGAAGCTAGGAAATAAGAATCCGCCTACTGGAGCTGTAAGATTGATAATCGAGTCGACCTCAACACTTGATCTAAATTCCCTCTCTACATAATCAAATAATAGTGTCTTCTTTTGTTGCTCCGTTTTATTAATGCTACATAG
>JAEWIG010000120.1 GCA_023387295.1 Bacillota bacterium
AGTTTAAATAAATGGTGTAGAAATCACTTTTATTTTCGTAAAGACCCTTATCATATGTAAGCTCGAATCCTTCTTCACTTTTTGTTTCCATAATGTACTTCATCATGGCAATATCAAAGTATTTAGAGGGTAAGGAGTTTGTGAACGGGCCATGTGTACTTCTGATTTCTAAGCACTCTTCTTTCGTTAATCCCTCTGGAAGAAAATCCTCTAAGATGCTTTTTCCATTATCATCAACAAAATCAGTGCAATAAGTTAATGTATGCTCTCCAAACAATGTCTTATATTTCGGAGTTGTAAACCCAGGTATGAATTGAATAAACTCCATATTAACAAGGTTAGCTCCCATCTCTAGTGCCAAAATATGACCAGAGCCATCAACATCATTTGGATTTAAATTATGTTTATATATGTTTCCAAAACCGCCTGATGCCAAGACAACTGCTTTACATTTAATCAAAATCAGTTGATTTTCTTTATTAAAAAGAAAGGCACCTGCGATTTTCCCATTCTTTTTCACTAATGAAATAACCGCTGAACGTTCGAGCACTTCAATATTTGGGAATTCCTCAAAGATTTCTCGCACGTTGTCTCTAATTTGATTCCAATCTCGTAACATATATATCGTACGTTCATGATTGGCAAAACAGGCTTTTCGGTCTCCATCCAGCTTATGAGGGACAATCCCGATTTCTTTAAATTCCTCTATGCGTTCGTTAATCTCGTCTACATAGATTTCAGCCATTTGCCGATCCTGCATTTGATGACTAACCTCATCAATATCTTGGAGGAAAACACTGCGATCTTGTTTGTCCTTTGTTACTTGTGTTCCTAAGGAAGCTTTAAGAGGGTAGAAGCTTGAACCTGAACAAATTTGCGTTTTAGTCGTCATTAAAACTTTTTTGTTCTCCTTAGCAAGTTCAATACTTACCTTTAAACCAGCTATCCCACTCCCAACAACAAGCACATCTGTAACTAACGTCTCTTCTATCTTCATTATTTATACCTCTATGGGACAGGTTCCTTTAGATTTTGATTTTAAAGACAACTTTCCTTACTTTTTCTCTTTCTGCTACTTTTATTCCGGTCATATGTACGTCATTAGGATATAGAATCATAAAGTCACCTTTTTGAAGCATGATTTTCGATTGCAAGCTGCCTTCTAAAAGGAAATAATCATCAGCTTCATTGTAATCTTGTTTAATCTTCATTTTGGCAAACTGCTCATACCCAATGAACTCTTTTCCTTCTAATATATAGTGGAGATCGATATATTTCTTATGCGATTCCCAAAAACGTTCCTCTTCTAATTTAGTTTCATATTCGATAAGGTTGAAAAAAATTTCTTCTCCATCAATCTCATACGTTTTCGGCTGTAAGTCTTCGAAACTCATTTCTTTTATTATGGAGATGGCTTGATCAATCTTTTTATTATTCCCTATGTATAAATCGTATTGGTTAATATGATCAACTATCATTTATCCTTTCACTCCTTATCACATATTCCGAAACCCGAAGGAAATAGCATAACACTTTTCCAAAAAAATATAACCTTATTACATGAAAATATATCATTAAGTGTTATCGGTGTAAATAATTTTCTCCTTTAAATTTGAATATGAAAAAAATTTCCTATTTCACCTAACTATTTTAAGTAAATATGATGACCAAAAAATGAATCACTCTAAGTCTTGAGTCTTAGTTTAAATTCAATCCGAGGGTGTTTTTGGAATTACCAATATTTGCTTATAATGGGGTTAGTATAACAAAAGCGGAGGGTTTTAAAATGAAGAAAAAATGGATATTAGGACTAATTGTTGTTGCAACTCTATTATGGATAACAGGGTGTAGCCAAATTGTTGCTGGAAAGGAGAATCACAAAAATATTCTTGTTAAGCAAGATAAAGCAAAGCAAATAGACGTCATCTTAAATGCTGGAATCGGACAGCTAAATGTTTATGGTGGAGCAAACGAGTGGGTTGAAGGAGAAGCTACCTATAATTCCGAAGACCTTAAGCCTAAAGTAAAATATAAACTTACTGGTAAAAAGGGGAAAGTGACAATAGATCAATCGAAAAAAGATCTGTCCATTACAAAATTAAATAATATTAAAAGCGTTTGGGATCTTGAGCTAACTGATGAAATTCCCATTAATCTTGAAATAAACACAGGTGCATCAGAGACATACCTTGATTTACAAGGGTTGCAGCTTAGTAACCTTGATATCCATGCAGGGGTTGGTGACATTACTGTTGATTTAAGTGGAAATTGGAAGGAAAGCTTTGATGTTGATTTAGAAATAGGAGTCGGTCAATCTACGATTATTCTTCCAAAAGATGTAGGGGTAAAAATTAAGTCGTCCAAAGGAATTGGTCAATCTAACTTCGTTGGATTTATATCTGAAGGAAATGGCGTATATGTAAACCAAGCCTTCAAAGATGCAGATGTAAAAATTACTGTAAATACTGATCTCGGTGTCGGTCAATCCAATTTTGAATTAGAATAAATATTATAGAAGGAGTCTGTCCTTAGACAGACTCCTTCTATAATTATCCCTATCACTTCCTCCTTCAATGTCTTTTGTTAAAGTAATTGACTATTTTTCTAATTACTGTGAGAATTGTATATTGATAGAATATTAGTCAAGAAGGAGATTGGAAAATGAGGGTATTAAAGAGAACTTGTATCGTTTCGCTTATTCTTGTATTAATGGGGACATTATTTTTACAATCTCCTACAATTGGACAAGCTGAAATGCAGATAACATCTGAAAAGCGGGAGCTTCGGGCTGCTTGGATCGCGTCTGTTGCTAATATTGATTGGCCCTCCAAAAAAGGACTTTCCATTGATAAGCAAAAGCAAGAGTTTATAAAGCTATTAGATGATGTTGAGAATATGGGGATGAACGCAGTTGTTGTTCAGATTAAACCAACCGCAGACGCATTTTACCCTTCTAAATATGGTCCATGGTCAGAATATTTAACGGGAACACAAGGAAAGAATCCTGGCTATGATCCACTTGCTTTCATGATTGAAGAGGCCCATAAACGGAATCTTGAATTCCATGCTTGGTTCAACCCTTACCGAATTACGATGAACCATACGAATATAAAACGCTTATCCGCTGACCATCCAGCAAGGAAGAACCCGAAATGGGTTGCTTCATATGGAGGCAAGCTTTACTATAACCCTGGTATACCTGAAGTGAAGAAATTTATCATTGATGGAATTTTAGAAGTCGTTAAGAATTATGATATCGACGGGGTTCATATGGATGATTATTTTTATCCTTATAAAGTAAAGGGAAAGGAATTTCCTGATTCAGTAGAGTTTAAAAAGTACGGTAAAGGAAAGTTTAAATCCGTAGGCGATTGGCGCAGAGATAATGTAAACCAGCTCGTTCGTGATCTTAATATTGCGATTAAAAAAGAAAAGCCTTATGTGAAATTCGGAATAAGTCCATTCGGAGTATGGAGAAACGCTGCCAATGATAAGACAGGCTCAAAAACAACTGCTGGTCTAACGAATTACGATGACTTATATGCAAACACAAGAGAGTGGATAAACAAGGGCTATATTGATTACATTACTCCACAACTCTATTGGAATATCGGTTATAAACCAGCTGCTTATGATATTTTAGTAGACTGGTGGGTAAAGGAAACGAGTAGTAAACCAATACACCTTTATATTGGTCAAGCCTCATATAAAATTAACAATGATTCTGTTGCGGCTTGGAAAAATGCTGAAGAATATCCAAAGCAAATTCACTTAAATCGTCAATATGATTCAATAATGGGCAGTATGCATTTTAGTATGAAAGACTTAAATCGAAATCCTCTAGGAATTAAGAATCGCTTAAGAGATGATTTATACAAGCAGCCTGCTTTAATTCCAACGATGCCATGGCTTGATGATACTGCACCACTCCAACCAACTGTAAAAAGTGCTACACATACATCCAATGGCATCGAGTTAATGCTCGAGGATCATTCCTCGAATCAAGATACAACTTATTTTGCCATTTATCGATATGAAGGTGATAGGATAGGTAATTTTGAAGATGCTGCCTCCTTATTAAAAACCATTCGGAAAACCGGAAATGAAACCATTTTCTTTGATCAAACAGCGGAATTTGAAAAAACATATACGTATGTTGTAACAGCATTAGATCGATTGCATAATGAAAGCGAAGTTAGCAGTGAAGTAATTGTACCTTCTCAAGAATTACAATAATTTACTTGCTCAATATTTGTCCATAGGATTTTATAAAAGAAGGCATTCGCCAAATTAATTGGTGAATGCCTTTTCTGTGACTTTTCCTATATATTAATCCTTCAAAAAACGGGGCGAATTTTATGTTAAACGATTCCACATTTTACTTGAATCAGAAATGGAGCTTAGTTCGATAAGTGAGAATGCTGCATTCGTTATCGCTTGTGCTAGTGTTTCCCCTTTTTCCTTAATATCATTAAAGCAAACCTCAGAGTTTCCATCTGATGAATACTTAAAGCCTAGCTGCTCAAGTTTATTCACAATAATCATGGCATGGTCAAGATTTTGCTCAGGCTGAAATTCGGAGTCATGAATGAAAACGCCCTTTTCATAATCATACCATCGATCCCATCTATTTAATTTCCAGCCTAAAATTCTCCGTGCAATTGAATCAGTTTTACTCATCCCCTATTTCTCCCCTTCATTTAAAATTAATTTTCGTTTCCTTTGTTATATAACAAATTTTATTATTTGAGTAAATTATATAACAGACTAAAAACGATTTCCATCTTTATTTTAAAAATTTTCATACAAAAAGGTGATTAAGCTACATGACAGGGAGACAGATTTTCTTTTTCCCTGAAGATTTTATTATATCGAATAAGATTATGGCACAAACAAACCTACTCATTTTTCATATCCTGTACTGTTCCATTCTATGTGAAAGGGTGATTTATTTGGGTCTAAGAAGAATGCTTGATTTGGGTACACTCGGTGGTTTGAACAGTTTTGCTTATGATATTAATAATCATAAGCAGATCGTAGGAGATTCAGAGACAGCTAATGGTGATATTCATGCCTACCTTTGGCAAAAAGGGGTGATGACTGACCTTGGAACGCTCGGAGGTTCCTTTTTCAGTACAGCTTCAAGTATTAATGATCGTGGACAGATCGTGGGTGGAGCAGAGACTTCTAATAATGAATTTCATGCCTTCCTTTGGCAAAATGGGGTGATGACTGATCTTGATCTTGGTACGCTCGGTGGAATAGCAAGTATAGCTACTGCTATTAATGAGCGTGGACAAGTCGTAGGAAATTTCCTTCTGGCTAATAATGTCGACGTTCATGGCTTTCTATGGGAAAACGGAGTCATGACTGATCTCGGTACACTTGGTGGATCTTACTGCCTCCCTCTTAGTATGAATGAGCATGGTCAAGTCGTGGGTGAATCAGAGACAGCTAATGGACAAGTTCATGGTTTCATTTGGCATAACGGAGTGATGACTGATCTCGGTACGCTCGGTGGAGCCTTCAGTGGGGCTAATTCTATTAATGACCGTGGACAAGTCGTGGGAGCATCAGAAACTTCCAATGGTGAAAATCATGCCTTCTTATGGGAAAACGGAGTGATGACTGATCTGGATATGCCCGGTGGATTCAGTAGCGCAGTTGATATTAATAACCAGGGGCAGATTGTAGGAGCAGGCCTGACGGCTAATGGTGAATTTCATGCCACCCTTTGGCAAAAGGGAGTGATGACTGACCTTGGTACACTCGGCGGAGTCCAAAGTTTTGCTTTATTTATTAATGAGCGTGGACAAGTCGTGGGAGAATCATTTACAGCTAACGGAGAATCCCATGCCTTTTTTTGGCAAAATGGAGTGATGACTGATCTTCGTACACTTGGCGGATCCCTTAGTGTACCTACTAGTATTAACGAGCATGGACAAGTCGTTGGATATTCTGAAACAGATATTGATGAAACATTACATGCCTTTTTATGGCCAATACAAATTTAATAAAATCTGACTCAAAGATAAGGGCAAAGACAAGGGACAGGTTCATTGTCCCATTGTCTTTCAGATGAGAGTATTTGTACTAAAATCATTGGATTAATATATCGGATTTATTTTTAATTCAAAGAAGTCACGGAACCTCCACTTTGCTTCTTTATCTTTCTCACCACACCAAGCAGAATCGGAATGGCCATCAGTGAGGATAAGCTCAATAATCCGAATACGAGAAGCGGGCTATCATAGCCATATGTATCTATCAAGAAACCTCCAAGCGCTGGTCCAATGACATTCCCAATCTGCGTAAAACCCATCGCCCCGAAATAAGTTCCACGCAAATGCGGCTTAGCAATATTATCCATAAACATATCCGTCATGCTAAACATTAACACTTCTCCTGCTGTAAATAAAATCATGACAAATATCCAAGATGGCATTTCTCTTGCCAAACCAAAGCCAATTAATCCTAAACTAGTCAAAAAGCTCCCCAACATAATCGAGGTTAATGGTGAATACCTTTTTCCAATTGCGAGCAGCGGGTATTGAATCGTAATGACCGTCAATGCATTCAAAGCAAGCAATATAGAAAATGTCTTTGCCCCATTTTCAATAAGAGAGGTGTTTGATAAGTACTGAGGCAATGTAGACGATAATTGAGAATACCCCGTAATCGTTAAAATAAAGCCAATTAAAGACCATAATAAAATAGAGTCCGATTTCGTAATCCTAAATGCTTCGGTTAATTTCACACTATTACTAGCACTCTTACTTTCTTTCGTTACCGTTTTAATTGCTGTTTTTTGATAGGTTAATAGAAGTGACAAACCGTATAGAGCATATACTCCTGCTGCAATAAAAAAGGCAGAGGTTGATTTCGATGAGCCTAAATAAAACCCAAGCAGCGGACCAAAGATAACACCTACATTTATCGCGGTATATCTTAAATTAAAAATGATTAAACGATTTTTTGGTTCTGTTAAATCCGCTAGTAGCGCCCTAGATGCAGGTTCAAAAATAGATCGACAGAAGCCATTTAGTGCATTCATTAAGAAAAATCCCCAAATTGCATCAACTAAACCAAAGCCAACAAAAACAAAGGACCATAGAAAAATGGAAATTAATAAAACTCTTTTTCTACCAAATCGATCAGAAAAATAACCCCCAAAAAAGCTGGTTGCAATTCCGACAAGTGAGCTAACTGCAATGATTAGACCCGTTGCAGTGGCGGAAACCCCTTTGACATTCGTTAAATAAATCGCTAAAAACGGGATACTCATGGAAGTAGCCATTCTTCCAAAAACCGTTCCAATCACAATATTCCAAACTAGTGGATGTAAATTCTTTAGAGAAGTCACTTATTTTCTCCTAATTCTTTTTCAAATAATATACCACCTTTTATTACTATTTTCCAAAAATTATGATGAATCTACTTTTTTTACCACGAATCTTAACTAAATCACTATATTATTTTAAAAAATGCAACATATAATATTTAGTACCATTAACAATTAATACTGTGCTATAATTTTTTATACTGACAAGGTTTTGAACCGTGTATCGAGGGATTCGAAGTCAAATACACTATTTTTCCGTTCGTTTAAATCTGAATATTTAGATTTTTTTAACTTAAAGGAGGTCTTTATGAAAAAAATTAATCTACTCACACAAATTTTAATTTCATTCATCCTTGCTATTATTGTTGGAATAATCGTTGGACCAAGTATTGAGGTTGTCAAACCACTTGGTGATTTATTCTTGCGCCTGATTAAATTTATTATTGTTCCGTTAGTTCTCGCTTCCCTAGTCGTTGGTGTTGCTAGTTCAGGGGACCTTAAGAAAATTGGGCGTATGGGTGGAATAACATTTTCTTACTATATGTTAACAACAGCTCTTGCAGTAACAATCGGTTTAATCCTTGGAAACATATTTTCACCTGGTACTGGGATCAATATAGCTAATACTACAGAAAATGTAGCTCCAACAGAGGCGCCTGGAATCGTTGATACATTTTTAAATATCGTTCCTACTAATCCTCTAGCTGCATTAGTAGAAGGGAATATGCTACAGATTATCTTTTTCGCCATCTTCCTTGGATTAGGCATAGCGATGGTAGGAGACAAGGCCAAAACTGTTTATAACTTCTTTGACGGACTAGCTGAAATTATGTACAAAATTACAGGGATTGTGATGCGATTTGCTCCTATTGGGGTTTTCGGCCTGATAGCACCAACTGTTGGAACGTATGGACTTTCTATCCTTCTTCCACTTTTAAAGGTTATTTTAGTCGTTTACATAGGATGTATCCTTCATGCTATATTCACTTACTCTCTTTCTGTTAAGATTTTTACAAAAATGAGCCCAATAAAGTTTTTTAAAGGAATTGCTCCAGCTAGCTTGGTCGCATTCAGTACGACTAGTAGTGCGGGAACTTTGCCATTAACAATCAAAAACACTGAAGAAAATCTCGGTGTTTCTAGGAAAGTAAGCAGCTTCGTACTTCCGTTGGGAGCCACGATCAACATGGATGGAACAGCGTTATATCAAGGGGTATGCGTCTTGTTTGTAGCCCAATTTTTCGGTGTTGATCTTTCCTTTACCCAACAGTTAACAATCGTATTAACCGCAACTCTTGCTTCCATCGGTACGGCAGGAGTCCCTGGAGCAGGCTTAATTATGCTTACGATGGTCATCACCTCAGTAGGATTGCCAGTAGAAGGAATTGCTCTTATTGCTGGAATCGACCGAATCTTGGATATGATCCGAACATCTGTAAACGTAACTGGTGATGCTTCCGCAGCGGTTATTGTAAATGCATTAGAAGAGAAAAGGAATATGAAAGTTTCAAATAAAGTTAGTGCATAAGGTGAAACTTTCAGTCAGTTGGGAGATCAAAAAAAGTTGTGCTGTATTATTGGCACAACTTTTTTCATTTTCTTCTTTTCCTCAACCATTCAATCTTCCCAAACAGACTCTATCTTCCAGCCGATGCATTCATAGACTATGTTATTATTAAAGATAACTATTTTAATATTTACTAGGGATGTGAGATTGTTGAAACGAATGCTTGCCATTAGTGATATACATGGGGATTTAGAAAAATTCGAGAAGCTTTTAGAGCTTGTACAGTATAACAAAGACCAAGATCAGCTACTGTTATTAGGTGATTATGTAGATCGGGGGCCACAATCAAGAGCTGTTTTGGATAAGGTCATACAGCTAAAGAATGAGGGAGCGATTGCTTTAATTGGCAATCACGAGAAAATGATGATGGATGCTTTTTCTGGAGAGCCGATGAATTTGAAAAGATGGTATTACAACGGCGGTATCAAAACGCTCCAAAATTACGGCTATGAAATTGAAAAGGACGATGCGGATTATTGGTATACAACTGATGAAATGCCTCAGCTGATTCAAATGAATGGTGACATTAGCGCACATATTGAAAGATTAAAAGAGTTTCCATACTATTATGAAACAGAGACCCACATCTTTGTTCATGCAGGCGTTCATCCAATAACACCAATTGAATCGACTGAACCGCATACATTAGTTTGGATTCGCGAGGAGTTTCACAATGGATATATTGGAGAAAAGTCTGTTGTATTCGGGCATACACCGACAAATTATTTACATAACAGCAACGATGTATATTTTGGGGATAATAATATCATTGGAATTGATGGCGGATGTGCTTATGGTGGAAGGCTGTATTGTTTAGATGTTGAGAGTCGACAAGTTTTCTATATAGAATAATACATATTTACTCCTGTTTAGCTATGCTTTGATTTGGAAATTCCTTATAATGACAATAGATAATAATTTAAACTGGAGAATGGATATGATTGTGAAAACGAAACCTTTAAAGATTAAACTAAAGGAAACACAAAACCCTCTTGAAGATTTTATGCTCATAGACAAAAATAATAAGCATTCTGTTACGAGAGAAGCCCTTTTTGTAAGATATATTGGGATTCCCAATACGCTCAAACATTACATAGACGATATTCTAAAAATCGACCAATGTTTTTCTTCAAATGTTTCACCTTACTTACGATTGCATGGGCTTGAGATCCTATCAAATATTAATGATATCAACAAGCTATCGAATAATATGGAGAATTGGCAAACGATCGTTAACCAATCCATCACAGATCCTAATACACTTTATCAAACACCTCTGTGTACACAACTAGAAAACGAGACCCTTGAATGGACGAAAAAACTCACCTTTCTGCAAGTTCTCTCAATGTATAAAAAAATCTATCCCCATTCCAGCGAAACTTTATATAAAAACTTTGTAATGAAATTTTTGTATTGGATAGACATCTATTTGCCAAAGCTTTTTAATACTCCTAATCTATTTCCGAAAGTCGTATTTATTGGAGATATAAAGCAACATGAGATCCTATTTTTATATTTTTTATCTAAGCTTGGCTGCGACATCTGTTATATGAATCCAAAAGAGGATATTGTTCATATTTTTCCTGAAATCGAAAAACACTCAACATTATTTACGTGCAGCACTCTCTATTCAGATAACGTAACCATACCTAAGTTTTCACCTGCACCTAAAATAGAACAAACTGCTTTGTCGTCAGTACCTAATGCTATTACACATACCAAGAAAGACTATCCTGAAAGACAAGAGCAGACTTTATCCAGAACGGAAGAATACAGCTATGAGCAGCTAGCTAGTCTATCCAACTCAGTCGTCATGATTAAAAACTACGATCAGGAACATAATGTTATCTGCTATGGCTCTGGTGTTGTCATTCATAGCAAGGGGTATATTTTAACGAATTTGCATGTAATTGAAGGTGGTCATCACTTTTCAGTGCTATACGAAAATGAAACAGAAGAATACGTGACAGATCATTTCATTAAATACCATGCACAGCATGACCTAGCTATTATTAAGGTTGAAAAAAACTGTTCTCCTCTTACCATTAAAGCCGATGGCCATTTAGTGCGCGGTCAAAAGATTGTTGCCATCGGAAGTCCTTTAGGATTATTCAATTCCGTTTCTGATGGGATTGTTTCTGGTTTTCGCGAGATTAGAAGTATGTCGATGATCCAATTCACAGCTCCCATTTCTGATGGAAGCTCTGGTGGAGCACTATTGGATATGTACGGAAGGCTAGTCGGTTTAATTACCGCCGGGTTTGACAAGGGGCAAAATCTAAATCTTGCCGTTCCATCTGATAAAATTTATCAGTTTGCGGAGAATTTTATTGAATTCAAAGGATAGCTTGTACTGTTTAGAAAGGTTCATTGTCCTAGTAAAATTATGTATCGAAGGATAAAGAAACTGAAAAAGGGGCAGTCTAAAGCCAGTTACCCGGCTTTAGACTGCCCCTTTTATCTTTCCTAAGTTTATACTTCTTAATTATTGATATATTTTTCAAAGACTTTTCCAAAGTCCTTGATTTGGTACTGTTCTCTTACAGAGGTGCGCCAAGCAAAGCCAAAATCTGTTAGCTTTTGGCACTCTTTATCTAATGCTGTATTTTCGCCAAGTCGCGCACCCTGCAAAACAGAAACTGCATTCTCAAGACTTGCATCAGCTAAGCCTACATATTTTTTATTTTCTTTATAAATCTCGGAAATGCGGATTAGTGCTTTATATAAATCTTTTAATTTTTCAATCTGCTCTTTCTGTACATCAATATCAAAAATATGAGAGCCTAACTTGAACTTAATTTCGATATCAAGGTCAATTTTTCCGGCAGTTTCTAAGGTGACATCTGATATTTCATTTTCATAATAAGAATATCTTCTTAATGTTCTCTTAGACGAAGTTGCCTTCTCTCCATCCACATGAATAAGCGCTAAATTAGTAAAACAGTATTCATCAGCCTTCGTTTTAATCAGAAAATAAATCTTCTCATTATCCTCATGCATCACATAGTCATCTGACTGAGTTTTGTCATAGTCTTGTGGGTCAATGATTTTCCCAATATCAGATAAGCCTAAAGCATCTGCCGCAATTTTCTTAAACATATGTATCTTCCTTTCCAAAAATATTTGATACATAAAATAATACTATTACATGTCTATCTTTATGCAAAATCAGATAAATGTCAATAATTTGAAAATACTACTTTTCAAGATGAATCGACAGAGTTTCCTCCATCAATTTCAAACATCTACAGTTTGTCCACACCGATTCAATTTAATTTGAATATTGATAAGTATTCTATTGAAAAGGAGTGGTCTTATTTGACAAAAACAGCTCAACGTTTAATTGTAGGATTTTTCCCGAATGTGACAAGGAATGAGCGCAATGAAATTCACAAAATGATGGGCGCAACTTTTGTACAAGCTATAGAGCCGTTACATGCAGATGTTGTAATTGTTCCTGCTCAAAATGATAGTGCTTTTTTAACGAAATATTCAGCTAGTCCGAAAGTACGTTATGTTGAAATGGATCAAATTGCGCACGCAACTGGTTGTAGAATCGTTCATCCTAATGACCCCGATTTCGAATTACAATGGGGTCTTGGAAAGATAATGGCGCCTGAAGCTTGGTGTAAGTCAGAAATTACTCCAGCAAGTATCGCTATTGCCATTCTCGATTCAGGCATTGATCAAGATCATCCAGACCTTGCTGCGAAAATTACGAGAAATGTAAATTTCACCGATTCACCAACAGTTGATGATCTCTATGGTCATGGTACTCATGTTGCTGGAATTGCTGCCGCCATTACGGATAATCACTTATTTGGAGCTGGGACAAGCTTTAATTCTACGAATCTATGGAATATAAAAGTACTAGCTGATGATGGTTTTGGCTTTTTTAGCTGGATTGCTGCTGGTATCGTTGATGCAACAAATGCTGGTGCAGCTGTCATCAATATGAGCCTTGCAGGTCCAGACGGTTCACAAGTTCTTGAAGATGCCGTCAGATTTTCTTGGAATAATGGAGTGGTACTCATCGCTGCTGCAGGAAATGAAGATACTGATACACCATCTTTTCCTGCTGCCTATGAAAATGTAATTAGTGTCGCTGCAACGGATGAGAGCGACCTAAAAGCAGATTTCTCGAATTTTGGAGATGGGGTTGATGTTGCTGCTCCAGGTGTCGGCATCTTTTCCACATGCCCAAACCACCAGAATGTCTTAGGTTGCATTAATTTCGGTGCATTAAATGGAACATCTATGGCTGCCCCGTTCGTAGGAGGACTTGCCTGTTTAATCAGGGCAACTTTTCCGTTACTAAGCAACTCATCCATTCGTCAAGCGATCGAATTGTCTACAGATACAATCCCTGGTACAGGAACTTTGTATCAATTTGGGAGAATCAATGCTTTATCAGCCATTGTTAGAGCTGGAACTCTTTAGATAAACAGTTTAAATTAATCTGTTATACTGCGAAAATCAATCAGCGGGGGAGTCTGTGCCATTCTAAGCCTAACTTGCCCCAATTGATTGTGCAAAAAAATCCCCTGGACGATTAGTCCGAGGGAACATAAACCTATTCATACTCTAACTTATAGAATTAAACCAACAATTGCCGCTGATAGGAAGCTTACTAAAGTTGCTCCATATAGTAAACGTAAACTAAATCCAGCTACTACTTTACTTTGCTCAGGGCATAAGCCTTTTAATGCACCAATGATCATTCCGATAGATCCAAAGTTTGCAAATGAAACTAAGAATACGGAGATAATACCAATTGATCGCTCAGATAAATCTTTCATTTCCATAAAATTAGTCATTGCCACAAACTCATTGGAAAGAATTTTTGTAGCAATTAAGCTTCCAAATCGTACGGCTTCGTCCCATGGTACACCAAGAAGAAAGGCAAGAGGAGCAAAGACATACCCAAGAATCGTTTGAAAATCCATACCGAAAATACTATCAAACACACCATTTAAAAGAGCAATTAATGCGATAAAACCTAATAACATCGCTACAATTGCTAGTACTAAATTGAAACCGTCCATCATGTAGTCAGCTAACACTTCAAAAAATCCACGTTCGTCTTTTTCCGTTTGATTATTTACAATAGCAAGAACATCATTTTCTTCATCCGGATTATATGGATTGATGATAGAAAGAATAACAAACACACTAAACAAATTTAAAATGATCGCTAGAATGACATACTTTGGATCAATCATGTTCATGTAAGCTCCAACAATACTTAAATCTACCGTTGAAATGGAACATGCTGCAATCGAATACATCTGTCTCTTTCCTAGTTTCGGAAGCATATCTTTAATGGATACAAATACCGCTGTCATCCCAATAATAACCGCACTTATCGCACTATATGATTCTAGCTTTCCAAGTCTACTAATTTTATTTAGTAACATTCCCATAATCTTAATAAACCAAGGAAGAACCTTGAAATACTGTAAAATACCAAGCAATGCACAAATAAATACAACTGGAAATAATGCTGTTAATAAGAAAGTGGCCATTCCACCTTCAATCATGCCACCGAATACAAATTCAATCCCGACATTCGCATAACCAAGCAATTTCTCAAATACTTTCGATGC
>JAEWIG010000313.1 GCA_023387295.1 Bacillota bacterium
TTCCTCCACAATGTTTTCGTCGTTGATAACCATTGTGACCAATTGGAATTAATTTGACTCCTTTTTTCTTTTTACACAATTATATGGACTTAATCACTATTTTCATAGAGTTTGTCCGATAGATGCATTCTATTGGACAAACTCTTTGCATTCGCTATTATTTTTGGCCGATTGAATGCTCCTTTTGGACAAAACTCTCTAATTCATCATCCGTTTTGTCCGATAGAAACTCACTATTGGACAATGTCTTCACTTTAGCAATGAATAATGTCCAATAGAACATTGAAAACAGATTTAGCACATAAAAAGACCAGCCTCCTTGTCGCAAGTAAGCTGGCCTTCGTTTAACCCTATTATTTATTTACATTTAGCGTGTATGGACTCAAAGTAGAGTTGCCATTAACATCACGAACTTTAATATGGTAGGTTCCTTTTGTCAAATCAAAGCTCAGAACCTCGTTATCTCCATTCATGTAATAATCCGCTGTTGTGATGAGTTTACCATTTTTGTATATGGAAATTACCCCATCAATTTCAATGCCGGCCGATAGCTCAATCGTTCCTTTTGTATTTTTATCGAGCTTAAGCTCATACCAGTCTTCGTCACCATATGGAACACCTGCATTTAAGTGACCGACTGCTTGTAAATGCTTAGCAGATTTAGTTTTTAATGCAAGAGGTTTTGATGGAATATTGTTCTTCACAACCGAGTTTTTATCCTCATCGGCCTTATTAACCGGCTTAACAGTTAACGTAAACGGCAATAATGAGAAGGAATTCGGCCCGTTAAATGAAGCTCCAACTACAATAATATAGTTTTTGTTTTTCTCCATTTGATAGGAACCAAACGTTTTGCCTAGCTCTGCCCCTCTATATATAGGTTGGATATTTCTCATTTCCTCATCATCAAGTTTACGGTTTTTATTCTTATCCTCGACAATGACAACTTCTCCGTAGAAGTCTCCAAGTAGCTCCTTCGGATACTGAGATTTAAACTTATCACTAACCTGCTTTCTCTCTAAAGTGATGCCGTAAAGATCTTCTTGTTTATTTTCATAATAGAAGACTTTCATAGAGTTAGGCATTGCAAAGTTTCCTTCAACTACATTCCCTGGTAGATTTTTAACATCTTCCAACTTATCATAATCCACAAATTTATCCTGCGGATTTTTTACAAGTAACTTTGAAGTAAATTTATAAGGATCAAATGAAATATTACCATTATAGTAGTTTGTATTTACTTTAATGTAATATGTTTCATTTTTCTTAAGTCCAGCGTAAACGACATCCTGTAGCTCTCCAGTTTGCCAGAAAGAATATTCATTTGAAGCAATGGTTTCAAAATAAGTGTATTCTTTCCCTTCAAAATCTTTCTCTTCTTTAACCTGGTAAATACTAAACATTGGCACTGTCGCTTCGTTTTTCGAAAGGGTAAATTGGTAGATTCCCATTTCCTCTGGTGTTACCGTAAACCAATCTTCATCTTCCAATGTTTGCAAGTAGCCAGTCGCTGAGCCTCCAATTGAATAAGGTTGAGAGCCATCCTTAACTAATTGCACATAGTCAACTTCTTCTTCTTCTGTCTCTTGTAAAAGAAGTTCTTTTTTCATTTCTATCGAGCTAGTTTCTTCCTCTTCAGTATTTAAAAAGACTGGCAAGGAATCTTCATCTGCTGGAAGCACTTTTCCTTGAACATTCAGCTGATAAGGGATAGCCGAAAATTCTGGCTTCTGCTCTTTTTCCATTAAGCCTGGATTAAAGAAGAAGTCAAAAATCCCGAAAAAGTTCGTGTCCTTATTTGAAACTTTAATTAAATATTCAATCCCAGGTTGAGCAGTGAAAGTTAATGTTTCTCCTTCACTTTTTCCTTTATTATTTGCGTAAAAAGATGGAGCCATATCTTCTTCTTTAAGAACTGGCATCTCAATCTCACCGAATTCCTCTAATTCAGCACCCTCTAATGGCGGCATAACGAATTTCTCGTAAACGGATAAACTTGTATCCACTCCTGGAATTCCAGAGAGATCGACTCTAATTACTTGTTCTTCCTCAACTAATAGACTGTAATAATCATTATCTCCTTCTTCGCCAATTAATCGAAAATCCTCTTTTGATTTATATGGAAGTTCGAGCTTAATTGGCTCTTCGAAGGTTGACTCTTCATCTGCAGGAAGTTCAGCGTATTTTTTTACTGAAACTGTGTACTTTGACAATTGCTTTTTCGAATCATCATAGTTTCCATTTACGTCCTTCACACTAAAGGCTAGTTTACCAGTGTAAGGTGCTTTATAAAGCTTACCTTCCGTCTTACCATCTAAAACATTATTGACTTCAAGCTTGTCCTTACCTTCAACAGACTGGAGATTTAGCATTAATTTATAGTCAAATTGTGTTGAGCCTTCGAGAGCAAATTGTACATACTCGTCTTTTTTCACATCGATATAATACCATTTCTCTTCGAACGGCTTTGTAATCGCACCTTTTATTTCTGGTGTTTTTGTTATATTTACTTCTTGAGCTTTTTCGGCAATTTGATCGTCCGTCCAAGGCTTACTTGATAATGCTGGAAGCTTCTTTACATCAAACTTTAGAGCTGCAACTGGATTGACAAGGCCATTTCCGTACTTAATATCATATCCTGGTTCTCCTAAGTCAGCTGCTGTGTGCTCTAAAATGTACTCAACCTGTGATGGCGTTAAATTCGGATGCTTCGATAAGAGCAGAGAAGCAACACCTGCAACGACTGGTGAAGCCATTGATGTTCCGCTCATTTCTACGAAGCTCGACTTTTGTCCATATTGGTAGAATGTGCTATATACATCAGCACCTGGCGCCACAATATCGACTGATGATCCATATGTTGAGAAATCGGCTAGTTTTTTATTCTTATCAACGGCACCAACACTGATAACACCCTCGAATGCTGCTGGATATTCAGCCATTGCTACTCCATTATTACCTGCAGCAGCTACAATTGTGATGTTTTTTTCTAAAGCCTTGTTCACTGCTTCTTCAATGAGTGGTGATTTCATTGGGCCTGAGAGACTCATGTTAATAACTTTAGCGTTATTTTTGATAGCATGTAGGATCCCTTGGGCAATCGTATAATCATAGGCGCCCCAGCTTTGATCAAACACGTCAATCGGGAGGATTTTCACATTCGGATTCACGCCGAAGCCACCAATGCCATTGTTTTTATTACCGGCAATGATTCCCGCAACATGCGTTCCGTGGAAATCAGGTGTGCCTTGATTCATTGGATTTACAGCATTATAGCTTGGTAAAAGCTTACCCTTTAGTTCAGGGTGATTCGTATCGATACCTTGGTCAATGACAGCAACTGTCACAGTATTTTTCCCGGCAAGCTTATGTGCCGCGTTTAAATTAAGCAGATCAATGAAGTATTGCTCCTTTATTTTTGGATCTGTCGTATTTGACGGCTTATAAAGGGCACTTGGATTAACGGAATTAACATTCTTATAGGCCTTGTAATTATTCATGACCTTTTGGAAGTCTTTTTTGTTTTTCACTTTAACAACTGCATAGTTTAAATCTGAGAAATTCGTAACGACCGTTCCACCTGCACGATTATGCTCTGCTTTTGTCAGTGGCTTTGCGTACTTAATAATGAGCGTGTCTTCACTTAACATCTTCTCATTTAGCTGCTCAAGCTTTTTCTTAATCTGTGGCTGATTTACATTTGTGACTGAAACATTTTGTAAGTCTTTAATAGATTTTGCTGCTGATGCCGTCATGGAAGGACTTAAATTACTTGCAAACAAACCTAGCCCCACTGTGACTGCCAACGTGCTCCTAACCCATTTTTTCATAATATCCTCCTTAATCTTATACACTTGACACGCCAATTTGGCGGTGCCTAATTTGGCGGTGCCTGGCACCGTTCGTGGACACTTTTGTTATTTTTGTACTTCTGGAGTGGACATTATATGTAATCTTTATAATTCTATATGGAACTCAGCAAGTGTCCATCCCACACGTACAAAATCAGGTGTTTTTTCCACAGACGGTGCCAGGCACCGATGAAAGACAAAACAGCGTGATCTGTCCACGAAAAGTGCCAGGCACCGAAAAAAATGCTGGACTGAAAGACTATCTTAGTAAGATGCCTTTCAATATATATTTAGATATCTCTTTTTTTCTCATTTTCTTTATTTCTGAGATTTCTAGCTTTGTAAAATCTAGTGGTGTTATAAAGGTTGGACCTTCACCTTTTTGAATTTTATCGGGCTTACTTACAACAAGCTCACCTTTTTCAACACCAGATTGAATCTGTATCTTATTTTTATAAGATAGACCGGTTTTGATTTCTCTTTTTTCTAGCAATCCGCTTGTTGTTATGATCCAGATGTATGTTTTTTTCTTTTCTTTTACTATTGTTTTCTTAGGAACCAATAATGCGCCGTCTATCGCTTCTGTTATAATCGAAACCTCTACATGCGTACCTTGGAATAGCTCGTTGGCTTCAATATCATCTATATGCACAGTAAATGAATACTCACTTCCGTTTTCCGGTGTGAAACTAGCCGGCAGATGGCTTATACCAAATAGCGTTCCGTTCATTTTTTCCTTCATATGTTCTGAAGAGATGATTGCCTGCATGCCATCTTCTACTTTATATCTCTCTTCTTCATATAAATGTCCCTTAATCACGGGGATTGTTGAACTTATGGTCATTAATGGGTTGTCTATCTTTTCATTTATTTCTTTAACGATGCCTTCTACATCGCTAACAACGGTCATCTTTTCTTGCTTTTCTTTCATTAATTGTATTTCTCGCTCAAGTTTTTCAAAATCCTGCTGTAGCCATTCAAGCTTCAACTCAGCATCATATATATTTTTTTCGACACTATGTACGATAGAAAGCTCGGCTTGCTTCTCATCCTCAGTAAAAGATAAGGAATTTTTATAGCGGGCAAGTTCATTCAAATGATTACGTAAAGCACTCATTTGATTCTCTATTTTTTCTTTTTCCGCTTCTAGTTTCTCATTCTCCACTTCATTTTCAGTAGAATCATACTCAAATAAAGGTGCTCCCTCTATCACTTCCTCTCCTTCTTTAACATGAAACTGTTTTAAAGCACCCTTTTTCGGGTCGTAGTAGTAATAATAATCTTCTTCTGGGGAAACTATTCCTTTTTTATTAAGAGTTTGTTTAATATCTCCTTCAATAACAGCTGTCCATCCTTTAACATATGCAGAACGCTCAATTTTTGAACTACTTTTGAATATTAAATATAGATTAATAGCGATTAAACAAACACTAGCCACTAGGATAATGGGCTTGAGCCAGCTTTTCTTCATCCGATCACCTACCTTCATATTAGCTTTTCAATTTTTAGGTAAGATAACAATGCAGATGCAAGCCAAATAAATAGATTTACAATAACGATGAGTAATAAAACGATTTTTGGATTTTTTTCACTTAGTCCCTTCAACCCTCTGTATTGGAAAAAAATTGCCCAAATTTTAAAGATCGAAAGATGAGAAAAAGTATAGATAATGATTGTATTCGTTGTTATGTATTGAGCAATGATCCCTAGCGAAAAAGGAGAGGATTCAGGTCCAATTCCAAATGTAACGCGGATTGGAAGTAAGATAGCCTTCTCTAGGAGAAAAATACATAAAACAAATAACTGAATAACAATTATTTTTTTATATTGCATGTCTAATAGAGCCCAAAGCACAAGTGAAACAACAAAAATCACAAGCAGTGCGTATGTAAACCCCCAAGCCATTTGTCCTATCCAAACGAATAATTTCTTCGCTTCAAGTTCCTGCTTGCTAATCTCTACAATTTCTTTTGATAATAAGTCCATTCCTAGTCCGAAAAAGCTACTCAATGAGAACAATAGGACACTTAGAATGAGCAAAATAGCAACTCTTTTCCAAAGTCCCCGTATCTCTTCCGTCTTTTCTAACTGAAAAAAAAAGATTTGTGGGGCTAGTATTCCTTTTATTAATTGAACGTAATAAACCATTAGCCGCACCTCCGAGTAACCTACACTATTATTCTATCTTATTTATAGCAAATATTACCACCGCTACCATATATTTTTCGAAAATTAGGATAAAATTCACATAATAGTGCAAAATTACTCGTACGATTCCGCATTAGATTGTGCAACTCTTCACACGGTGCCAGGCACCGTTCGTGGACACTTTTGGGTGTTTTGTATTTTTGGAATGGACAGTTCATACACAAAATAGGATTGTAATATAAAAGAGACCGAAGTATCAAAAAATACTTCGGTCTCCTAAATATAAACATATTTTTATTGTGATCCCCGCACTGTCCTCCCCATACGCACAAAATCAGGTGTTTTGTCCACGAATGGTGCCAGGCACCAGGGAGGTACCAAAAAACATTTTAATGATTGCTGTAGGTCTGCTTCGTCTTATCGTAATTTAGATAGTAGCCGCCACCTAAGTCTAACTGATTCCCTTTAATCGCGTATACCCTAAAAACTTGGCCCTTCTTCAACGTTTTTGCAACGTTTCCACTAGCATCATATAATGGACTATCAGAAGTTATTTGTATGTTCCCTTTATAAAAAGAAACACCAGCACTCCGCTCTATATAATAACCGCCGCCTACATAATAATTGGCTCCATCGAAGCTAAACACACGAACAATCTCGCCCGGCGTTAGCTTCCGATGAATTTTCCCGTCCGGTCGATAAAGATTAAGATCTTTGCTCTTTATATGCAAACGCCCAATATATACACTCATCTTACTACTGTTAGCTGCAATATAATAGTTTCCACCCATGTTATAGTTATTGCCAATTGTCCCAAAAACTTTATACGAATACCCTTTTTTCAATGTTTTGGTAACCTTCCCATCGGGGCTAATGAGTGGCATGTCAGCTTTTAAATGCAAAGCTGCTGCTGGCAGCTTCGAAGACCATTCACTGCTTACATTGGGAATCGCTAAATTAATTGCCTTCATTTCTGAAAAAATCGCCAAAATCCGCTCTCCATAGTTATCCCCAGGAACAGCCCAGCGATTATTTAAGTCCGTCCAATAAGGAGCTATTCCCCGCTTCACATAGTCAAACCTCGGATCAATTTTCTCCGTTACAAGTGGTTCATGATTCGCATACGCCTTCAAATGTTGGATTTGCGCTCTCACACCTTCTTCTGGCGTATTAAAATAAGCCCCTTCCGCACCGCCACCAACTGCTCCTATCCCAGAGTAATTGTTTTGTTCAGGTAAAACATCCTTCCCATACTGAAAATATCCAGTTTCCAGAATAGCTTGGGCAAAGGCAATATCTCCTCGAATCCCTTCTTGTCGACCTAAAGATAAATATAAATCTGCTAATCTATAAATATCGACACTCGTCAATTTCGGTTCAGGATATTTTAATAAAACAAAATCCCCCATTTGCTTAGCAGTTAAAATCGAATTGCCTTCAATTAGTACTTTTTCATCCGTGGCCTTCACTGGAGAAAAAGTGGCCAGTACAAGAAGTACGGTCATAAGCATAGTGATTAATTTTTTCATTATCTTCTCCCTTTGAAAAATAGCATTATTAGAAACTATGTTTTATTCTACATGGATGTCATTTAAAACGATAGGTGTTTTTATCCAGCAAGAAAGCTTATTAATTCTCTTTTTTCACAGAAAACAATCATAAGCTTCTTCACGTAACCCAAAATCAAAATGTAAATGTCGTCTGCTTCATTTTTCTGCGCTTACGATTACTTCGTACATCGAGGCTTGTTCAATGAACCTGACGACGATTTAGTTTTTATAGAAAAAGAGAGCCCCACATAAATAGGACTCTCCTTTCAAACCAAAGCACTTATTTATTCAACTCAGCTAACTTCTTCTTAGATGGTGTTTCGTATTTAATAAAACCTTCCATCTTAGTAACGAAATATTCGCCACCAACTCCGTATTGGCCAGAGTATTGGTTATCGTAAGTATAAACACGATATTTTTCACCTGGATTCAATACACGGACGAAAGTAAGTTTGTTATTTGCATCGCGCTTCCATAGATTAATAGGTTTTTCAATAATCACACGGCCGATTTGGCCTTTCTTCATTAATAAGCCGTCCCAATAAACTTTTGAAGCTGGCTTCGTTTCTTCTTTTGGTTCTTCTTTTTCTACTGGCTTAGCAACAATACGCTCTTCAGCCTTCACGTTTACAGTTCCAATTTTTTGAATATAAGCAATGAGCGCTTCTTCTAGAGCAGGGAACTCATTAGCGATTGGACTGTCCTTAAATGAAGTATATTCATCTCCACCAGCAGCCATGAAGTCATTTGTTGCAACTAAATATTCTTTCTTCATATCAACAGGTTGTCCCTTTATTTTCATCGAATGAACTCGATTTCCTACTTCCTGAGCAGTATCAATCGCAAAAGTTAAACCAGATACATGTGGGAATGCACCTTTTGATTCAGGGTATGAGTC